>DATDEV010000843.1:0-17845 GCA_036522995.1 Polyangiaceae bacterium | reverse complement strand
CAGTCCTAGCCTGCCTGCGCCGCGCGTAGCGCTGTCAAGAGGTCGCCTGGACGGGCGCCATCGAGCGCAGCTCCCTCGAGCGGGCGCAGGATCTGCTCGTCGAAGGCTGCTTGGGCGGCGAGCACCGCGTCCGCAGCCTGTTCGACCGCGGCGAGCGCCGCGCGGCCGATCAGCAGGTCTCCGGTCAGGCGTACGCGCGGCTCGAGCGTAGCCTCGACCACGCCCAGCGGGATGGCAACACGGGCGGGCGTGGCATCGTCCCAATCGGGGACCGCGCGCGACGGCGCCGGCGGAAGCTCCGAGCTCACGTCCACGGCGCTCGCGCCGAGTCGCTCGACGACGCCGGCCGTCACCCGGCTCAGCAGGTCCATCGGCGGCGGGCGGCTCGCGACCATCGACCACAGGCTGGCTGGGAGCTCCCGCTTCAGCGCCGAGCGCACGACGCAGGCGTTTTCCAGGCCCACGAAGACCTCGAGCAGCACGGCTCCGGACGCGGTCTGATCGTAGCCGACCAGCGCGACCGGGCGTCCGAGCAGCGCCAGCACCTCGGTGCCGAAGTAGCGCAGTGGTACCCCGGCCGCGGTGTAGCCACGGAGCAGCGCGCGCAAATTACGGTTGAGCAGCGTGCGCGCCGAAGCATCCGGATAGAGAGTGTCGACGCGGGGCAGGGCCAGCGCGTGGTACAGCACCGGGCCGCTGAGCTGGGCTTCGGTGCCGGTGGTCACTCGCCGCTCCAGCCCGACGTCGAATTGCGCCGGACTGCGCTCGCGCAGCGTGACCTCGCGCTGCAGAGCTCCGAGCACCAGCGCCTCGGCCTCGAAGGCGGCGCCCGCCAGCACCGCCCGGCCGCTGGTCTCGGCGTGGGCGAGCGCGCGCGCGCCGAGCGTGAGCGCAACGTCGAGCCCCGCCTCGAGGGTCGCGACGCCGAGCTCGCCCGACATCAGCCCTTCGTTATCAGCAGCTGGTCGAGCTCCACGCCGGCGAGCGACAGCGCCTGGCGCTGCACCTCGCACAGCTGCGAGATGCCTTCCAGCGCCAGATCCGTCATCTTTTCGATGTCGGAGCGCGGCACGGCCTCGCCCTCGGCGGTGCCCTGAATCTCGACGATACCGCCGGTCACGGTCGCGACGACGTTGAGATCGACGCGGGCCGTCGAGTCTTCCTTGTAGTCGAGGTCGAGCAGTAGCTCGCCGCCGACGTGGCCCACGCTGACGGCGGCCACCTGATCGCGAATCACCGGACCGCGCAGCTTGCCGAGCGCGCCGAGCTTGGCGACCGCCAGCGCCAGCGCGATGAAGCCGCCGGTCACCGAGGCGGTACGGGTACCGCCGTCGGCCTCCAACACGTCGCAGTCGATGTGCAGGCTGCGCTCCCCGAACGCCTCGAGGTCGATGGCAGAGCGCAACGCCCGCCCGATCAGGCGCTGAATCTCGCGCGTGCGCCCGCCGAGCGGTCGATCGCGCCCGTCGCGGTTCTCGCGCTTCTTCGGGTTGGCGCGCGGGTGCATCTGGTACTCGGCCGTGATCCAGCCCTTGCCCCGTCCCTCCAGGAACTCCGGCACCGACGAGTCGATCGACGCCGTGCACAGCACGACCGTCCCGCCGGCGCGGTACAGGGCCGAGCCCTCGGAGAGGCGGTGAAAGCCCGGTTCCACACCCACTGGACGAATGGCTCGTGCGTCGCGATCGTCGCGCATGGTCCCACCTTGTATCACAAGGTCCTGTTACGGAACTTTCGACGCCTTCGGACGTAAAACTCCAAGCCGGTCGTTTCGGAGCCGGCAGCTTCGTCTCTTGAATAAGCCCGGGGCCCGGCGTTGGCGGAAATCGGCTCACGGTCGTGCTAGCCTCAGGACTCTTTTCCCGCCAGGGTGAGGGTGGGGTGGCACTCTCGCAAAGCGATCCGCATGCTCAGCACCGGCGACATCATCGACGGCAAATATAGAATCATTCGGCTGATCGGGGAGGGCGGCATGGGCGCCGTCTACGAGGGCGAGAACATGCGCATCCATCGCCGGGTGGCGATCAAGGTGCTGCACGCCGGCGTGGCCCAAACGGGTGAAGCCGTGGCGCGCTTCGAGCGCGAAGCGCAGGCGGCAGGTCGCATCGGCTCCGAGCACATCGTCGAGGTGCTCGACCTCGGCAACTTGCCGAGCGGCGACCGCTACATGGTGATGGAGTTCATGGATGGCGACGCGCTCTCGGCTCGCATCCGCTCGAAGGTGCGCCTGACCGCCGGTGAGTCGTATCCGATCATGGTGCAGCTGCTCGAAGCGCTGGCCGCAGCGCACGGCGCCGGCATCATTCACCGCGATCTGAAGCCGGATAACGTTTATCTGCTCAAGAGCCGCGGCGGTAAGGCCGACTTCGTCAAGCTGCTCGACTTCGGCATCTCCAAGTTCAACCAGCTGAGCGGCGATAGCGGCTTCAGCATGACGCGCACCGGCGCCGTGATGGGCACGCCCTATTACATGGCGCCCGAGCAGGCCAAGGGCTCGCGCGACCTCGATCACCGCGTGGATCTGTATGCGGCAGGCGTGATCCTGTACGAGGCCATCACCGGTGAGGTGCCGTTCAACGCGGACACTTTCAACGAGCTGCTGTTCAAGATCGTGCTCGAACAGGCTCGGCCGGTCGAGCAGGTGGTGCCCGAGCTCGACCCGAGCTTCGCCGCCATCGTCAACAAGTCGATGGCGCGTGAGCCGGCTGCGCGTTTCCAGACGGCGCGCGAGTTCCAGACTGCTCTGGAGCAGTGGGCTGCCGGTGCAGGCCCTCAGCTCGCCGCCTCGCTCAACGCTTCGGCGCGCGCTGCGACGCCCGGGGCCCCCGGTCACGCACCGCTCGGCACCGGCGCGTATCAGACGGCGGCTGCTGGCGCTCAAGGTACGGGGCAACACCCGGCCCTGGGGCACCCACTGGGCACCGGTACGCCCGGCAGTTGGGCCAACACCGGTACCTACGCGCAGGGCGAGCCGCTGCCCAAAAAGAGCAACTCCGGCCTGTTCGTCGGCCTGGGGCTGCTGGGCGTGCTCGTGCTCGGCGGCGGTGCCTGTGCCGCCATGAGCCTCTCGGGCGACAAGGACGCCGCGACGGCTGCCGCCGCCAAGTCCGAGCTGGGGCGCACCGAGGCCGAACAACGAGCCAAGACCGAAGCCGCCGCTCGTGAGAAGGCGGCCAGCGAATTGGCGGACAAGGCCAAGGCCGACATCGACAAGGCCAAGGCCGAGACGCAGGCGATGAAGTCCGAAGCCGACAAGGCCAAGGCCGAGGCAGCCGAGGCCGAGGCCAAGGGCGCCAAGCTGGCGGCCGCCCCCGTAGCGCGACCGCGCTCGGGCGCCGCGCCCAAGCGCGAGCCCAAGCCGGCCAGCGCTGCACCGGCACCGGCCCCCGCTCCCGCCCCTGCGCCCGCGCCCTCACCGGCGTCGACCGGCCGCAGGATTCGCACGAGCCTGTGAAGCCGAGCGAGCTCGACGCAGAGACGGGCAGCGCCGAGCTGCTGCGTCTGTCGGAGATATTCGACAGCTTGCAGGGTGAAGGCGTGAGCACGGGCCAGCCCTGCCGCTTCTTGCGGCTGGCGCTGTGCAACCTGCACTGCGGCTATTGCGACACGAAATATACCTGGGATTTCGCGCACTTCGATTACGACCAGGAGGTCCGTGAGCTGCCGATCGCCGAGGTGGCAGCACAACTGCACGAGGCTCCCGCAGGGCGCGTGGTCATCACCGGCGGCGAGCCGCTGCTTCAGCAACGAGCTCTGGCAAAACTGCTGGAGCGCGTCTCGCCGCAGCTGTTCGTCGAGGTGGAGACCAACGGCACTCGCGTCCCGAATACGACGCTGCTCACGCGGGTGAATCAGTGGAACGTTTCGCCCAAGCTGAGCAGCGCTGGCGATCCTGAGGCGCTGCGCATTCGCCCCGACGCGCTGACGGCGCTGCGCGACAGCGGGCGTGCCTACCTCAAGCTCGTCGTCGCCAGCGCGCAGGATCGCGACGAAGCCGAGGCACTGCGTGAGCGTTTCGGCTTCGAGCGCAGCCGCACGCTGCTCATGCCCCAAGCCGCGAGCCGCGAGGAGCTCGAGGCGCGCTCGGCCGAGGTGGCCGCATGGTCGCAGGCGCTCAGCTTGCGCTTTTCCAGCCGTCTGCACCTGGCGCTCTGGGGCGGCCGGCGCGGGACTTGAGGCGCGGTCCGGATGGCACGCTGGTCGTGGCAAGCGCGGCTTTCGCTCGGCTTTCTGAGCGTGTTTTGCGCGGCCATGGCCGCGGCCGTCTGGAGCTACAGCGGCGGTAGCTGGCTGCATCCGCACGCGACTGGCCACGCGTTCTTCGAGAACTATTGGTGTGATCTCTTGCGCGAGCCGGCGCACAACGGCCGCCCGAACACGCGCTCGGTGGCGCTGGCCACGGCCGGCTTCGTGGCGCTCGGCGCCGCGCTGTGCTGCTTCTGGCGGGAGATCGCGCGCTTGCTGCCAGCGGGGCGCGGGCGCTTCGTGCGCGTCGCGGGGCCGCTCTCGGCGCTCGCCACCGCGCTCGTAGCCCTGGTGCCATCCGATCGCTTTCCAGTGCTGCACCCGCCGGTCGTGCTCACGGCCGGGACGCTGGGCTTCGCCTGCGGCTGCGTGGGCGCCGAGTGGGCGCTGCGGCGCTATCGGGAGCAACCCGTCTGGGCCCGCTGGTCGCTGCTGCTGGTTGCAGCCGCGACGGTCAATCTCGTGCTCTACGTGCGGGTCGCGTACCTTCGCGCGAGCGACACGCTCGTGCTGCCAGCGTCGCAGAAACTGGCCACCTTGGCGCTCGTCGCCTGGATGATCGCGGGCCTGTCGGCGGTCAGCGCAAGTCGCCCCAAACCGTGAGCGCGGCCTGGGTCTCGGTGTCGAGCTCGGCCCGCTCGCGCGCTCCGAATTGCGCCGCGGCGCGCGCGTCGGCCGAGGCCTGCTCGAACGCCGCGAGCCATAGCGCGCGGGCTGCCACCGGACGCTGATCGAGCAGGTCGGTGGTGCAGGCTGGATCGATGTCCTGGGCGCAGAGCCGCGGCAGCTTGCCGCTCGTGCCGCGCAGCAGCCAATTGCCCAGGCGAGCCGAGTATTCGCCGGCGCTGCTGGCCACATCGGTATCGCCGCCGAGCGCTTCGCTGCCGCTGCCACGCGCGAACAGATCGCTGCCCGAACGCTTCGAGACGTCGAGGCCCAGGGCACGCAGCACCGTGAACGCCACGTCTGCCGCCGTGGTCGGTAGCGTCACCTCGCGTCCGGCCAGGGCGTCGCCGGGAAAGCGCACCAGCAGCGGCAATAACAGGCGATCTTCGGTGAGCGGCGCGCTCGGGTCGAACGGGATGTCGGGGCCGTTGCCCAGGCCAACATCGGAGGTCACGACCAGCAGCGTGTCGTTCCAGGCACCCCTGGTCTTGAGCAAGGCGATGAGCTTGCCGAGAGCCGCATCTTGCTTGGCGAGCGCGGCGTCGTGCAGCGCACGTAGGCGAATCCAGTCGTCGTCACCGATGCGCCGGGCGGCCTTGCGGGAGCGTTCGCGCAGCGCGCCGAGCACGATGCCTCCGCGCCTGGGATCCAGGATGCCGCCGTACTCCTGCGGCTTGAGCAGCACGGTCTCCTCGCGCGTGAGATCCCACGGCGGATGGCCGCCCCGCAGCTGCACCACGACCAGTTGCTGGACGGGCCCGCCGCTCGCGAGCTCCTTTTCGAGAAAGCTCTGGGCACGAGCCAGCGGCTCGCTCGCTGGCTGATCCACGACCGGCGAAATCGTCTCGAAAGTGTCGAAACCTGCGGCGAAACCGAAGGGCGCAAAGCTGGTGGGCACGCCGCTGAAAAACGCCGTGCGCCCGCCCGCTTCCTTCAACGTTTCGGCCAGCGTGACGAGCTTGGGATGGAGACGCTCGCCGGGCAGCTGAATGCCATGCACCGGCGGGGATGCGCCCGAGAGCAGCGTCGCGAGCGACGCCGCCGGCACGCCCGAAGGCCCGCGATGCGCGCTGAAGGCCACCGCGTGCTTGGCCAGATCGCTGAGCGCGGTCATGCCCGCTCCAGACCCCCAGGGCGGCAAGCGCCCGCGATCGACGGCCGAAAGCACCACGAGCACCACCGTGCGCGCTGCCGGTACTCGAGGCGTCTGGGCGCTGGCGCGACTGATCAGCGGATCGCCGAACACCACTCGCCCGCCGCGCGTGCCCTCCAGAGCGCGCAGCTCCAGACCCACGACCTCGCCCGCGGCGGCCGATAGCTCGAGCGAAACCGGGCTAAAACTGGCGCCGTCACCGCCCGAAAGCTTGCGTGTCGACAGCACGCGCGGCGGCTTGTCGTCGCTGACCAGGGCCACCTCGGCGGTGCCCCGCCCGGCGCCCCAGAAGCCGAGCCCCAGGCGTAGGCGCGCGTCGTTCGAGGGCCGCATGAAGCAGCGCACCACGCTCGGTGCGCGCAGCACGATGGCCCGCTTCGGAACGCCGTCGAGCACCACGTCACTGACGACGTCTTGAGCCGTGGGCGCGGCGTAGTTGACGCCACTCTCGAGCGGCGGACCGACGCGCAGCCAATCGACGTCGGCCAGCGGCTCCTTGGAGCCGCGCGGCGCTCCCCAGAAGCGCAGGCGCACGCGATGCCTGCCCCGTGTCAGCGGGGTTGCTCCGGCCGGAAACACCAGCGCGCGCGTCTCGCCTGCGACGAGCTTTTGCTGCCCGAGCCGCTTGTCGTCGATGACGATGCTCACCCACTTCGCGCTGACCGGGTGTAAGCGCAGTGTGGCCGAGACCGCGGTTGCTGCGTCGTCCAGCCAGAAGTCGAGCACCGTTTCGCGTGCGAAGATCCGCTCGAAGGTGTCTCCGCCGCGATCGATCGAGGCCGGGGCCTCGGCCTGAGCGATCGCAAAGCCGCGTGCCGGCACCTGCGCGCCCCCGAAATCCAGCAGGCGTCCGTGGTGCTCGATCTCGCAGCGCGCCAGCTCCTTGAGCAAGTCGATCTGGTCCGGCTCGCCGCGGGCGGCTGACCAGTCGCGCGCGGGAGCGTCCGCGCTGGGCGGCTGGGAGGAGCCGGCCGACGCGCGCGGGCGGGGTGGATCGTCCTTGCGACAGCCAGGCAGCGCCAGCAGAAGCGCTGCCAGCGCGAAGCTCGAACGGTTCACGGCGATCCGGATGGTCGAGCAGAGCCGCTGGTCGCGACCGCCAGGGTGCGCTGGCCGAGCTTGATGGTCACCGGCTCGGGGGGAGCATCGCCGAGCGCGAGCTGGTGAGGGCCGGGTGCCAGCGGCACGCGCCTGCCCGGTCCCATGCCGAGGTATTCACCATCGACGCGGATGGCCGTGCCGTCGGGCACCTGGATTTCGAGCAGCCCGGTGCTGGGCGGAACGTCGGTGCCCGGCGGGAGGGGCGAATCGGTGAGCTCGATGCGAAGCTTCGGCGCAGCCGGGGCCACTGCGCTCGAAACGACCGCTGTCGCTGCCGCCGTAGCGGCGGACGGGTCGGCCCCTGGAGCGGCGGTCGGCGCGGGAGTGCCGAATAGTGCCGTGACACCCCAGTACGAAGCGCCTGCCGCGAGCACGGCAAACAGCGTGGTGCGACCCCAACCTCCGCCTTCTTCGGCCGCGGTGGGCGGTGGCGCCTTGGCGGCAGTCTTGGGCTGCAGCGCGGCCGGCTTGGCCGGAGCGGGTGGCTGGGTGCTGGCGCGCCGTTCGTCGTCCGCTTGCTGGGCCGCGGCGCCCGCGGCCGGCGGGTTCACGGAGGGCATGACCTCGGTCTTCCCGACGACGGCAGGTGCGGCGCTCGGCATCTCGGCGGCAGGCTCTTCCGCTGGCTCGGCGGAGCCTGCCCACGGCATGAGCGCGCCCGTGAGCGCCGAGTGCGCCGCCAAGGGCATCGTCTTGCCCAGATCAACGGCGTCGGGCTCCCGCACCGGCGGCGCGACGACCGGCGCCACGGCTTCTGGCGAGGGCGTAGCGCCCAGCAGCGCCTGGGCGAGCGGATCCTCCTCGACGGCGCGCGGCGCCAGCGGCGAATCCGGGCGCGGCGGCTTGACCACGGCGCGCGGCTCGACCACCTGCACCGCTGACGCGACGGAGCTCTCGGCCACGCTCACCGCGGCCAGCGCCGCGGCGGCCTCGTTGCCAGCGCTGCCGAGCGTCTCGGTGCGGAGCTCCGGCCGATGACCGCGCTGCACCGGCACCGAAGCACCAGGCGCTGCGTCTCCAGCGTGAGTGGCGGGAGGCGCGTCCGAGGACGAGAGCGTCCTGCGCAGCGGATCCTGGGCGCGCGATCGCCCGGCTCCCGGCATGACATGGGCGGCGCCAGCTGGCGCTTCCAGCGCGGCGTCCAGCAACGCATCGGCATCCAAGGCGGCCTTGGGAGGCTCCACGCTCGCTTCGATCTGAAACGAGAACCAGCCTTCGTCGGCGGACTCCAGCTCGGCGTCGGGGGCCTGGGAGTAGATGGCGAGTGGCTTGCGCTGTGAGAGCGGAGTGGGCTCGGGCTGCACCGGCGCGATCGGGACTTCAGCGGCTACCAGGGCTGCTGAGGCTTCTGGGGCTTCGGCGACAGCCTCGACGATGGCGGGCTCCGCCTGCGCCAGCGTCGCCAAGGGCGGCGCCACGGTGGGCGGCACGCGCGTCTGCGAGATGTCTTCCACGCCCGACGCGGTCTCGACCATCAGGATCGCACCACGCCGCGCGAAGTCGGACAGCACGGCCTCGAGCAAGCGCGCAGGCGCGCGACCGGTCGTCAACAGGTCACGCGGCGAAGCGCCCGTAATCAGCTCTCTGAGCAGGCTCTGCGCGGGCTCCGGCGTGCACGTGAGGTAGTTGCCGACGCGCGTCGTATCGAAGGCCACGCGCGACACCATGGCGAGCGCGCCTGCCGAAAGCGCGCGCTGAGCGGCGCGCGCCCGAGCCACGGGTCCGGCGAGCTGCTCGTGCAGGCTCCCGGTCAGCTCGGCGCGGCACGGCGACTCGTCTGGCGCGATCACGAAGCGCCCGGCGCTCACGCCGAGCAGCATCGCCAGCACGGCTTCGCCGCGCTCGAAGCTACCGTCGTTCGCGCTGCGAATGGCCGTGCGGGGGGCTCCGGCACGCACCTGAATTTCGTACAAATACGAGGAATCGCGAATGCTTACGCACGTACTGTGGCCCGAGCGGCACGCCAGCTCGAGCACCAGCCGGGGCGTCAACCCGTCCAGGCGACCTCGCACTTCACCGCCCGTCGCGACGCGCTGCTCGACCCGCGCGCGGGGCCGGAGCACCTCGCGCAGTCGCTCGACGACGGTCGAGGCCGCCGCCTCCTTGCGCAGGTAGCCGTCGGCGTCACCGCCAAGCTCGCGCACCCGCTGCAGCAAGTCTTCCTTCCACGACAGCAGGATCACCGGCACGTCGCGCACGGCAACGTCGCGCTTGATCTCGTGGCAGAGCGAGAAGCCGTCCAGCTTGGGCATCAGCACGTCGCTGACCACGAGATCGGGCCAGAGCGACACGGTCAGCTCGAGCGCTCGTGCGCCGTCGTGCGCCTCGAACACCTCCGCGCCCACCGTCTTGAGGATGCCGCTCAAGAACCAGACGACGGCCGGATCGTCATCGGCAACCACGACGCGTCGACCTTGCAGCGACACGCCTTCGGCCAGGCGCCCTTCGCGCGCGCCGCGCTCGCCCGCGCGGCGATCGTCGTTCCAAGGCGCGAGCGGGACGGCGCCTTCGGGGCCGCTCTGCTCGAAACGCACGCTGCCGTCCGAGCGGAGGGTCACGAGCTCACGCAGCCGGGCGACGGTGCCCCAGACGGCGCTCATGATGTCGGTGCCCTCACCAAAGCCGACGCTCGACCCCCGCGCAGCAGGCTCCACGGCCTCGACCAGGCCCCGGCGCAGCTCGAGCGCCAGTCGATCGACCAGCTGGCTGATATTCAGCTCACCCAGCGGCTCACGCACGTGCGGCGCGGAGCTGGCTTGGTCGCGTAGCTCGTCCAGGGTGCGACGGAGCAGGTCCGGGCTGACCGGCTTGGGCAAGACGCGAGTCGCGCCGAGGCCAATGAAAGTGGCGGCCAGCTCGGGGCTGGCGAAGTCGCCGATGACCACGAGCGGAATCGGCTCGACCATCGGGTCCTTCACGAACAGCTCGACCAGCTCGCGGGCGCCTTTGCGATCCGCGTCGATCACCGCCACGTCGGGGCCAAAGACCCGCGACAGCTCGCGGGCCTTGCCCGGATCCTCGGTGCGCTCGCACTCCACGCGCAGATCGCCCGGTTGCGCCAGCACGTCAGCCAGCGCTTGCGGGCCAAACACCAGCACGCTCAGCGGAAAGTCGCTGGCTGCGGCGGCTGCCTCGGCAGGCACTGCCGGCCGCAGGGAGACCTTGGCCCCCAGCACGAGCGAGGGCAGCAGATCCAGGGCGCGGGCAATGTCAGCCAGATCGCTGGACGCGGGGCCGCTGCGAGCCACGCGGCGCAGCGTCTTCTCGGCCTCGCCGAGCGCCTCGGCGACGCTGGCAAAGCCGAGCACACGCGCGGCCGAGCCGAGCGCGTGCAGTCGACGCAGAAAGCCGTTGATGCGGGCGGGGTCGCGGGGCTGGTCCTCCACCGCCCTCAGCGCCGCGCGCAGCACCTCCAGGCGCCGCGGCAAGCTGGCTACGAAATCCCCGCGCGCGCCCGAGAGTCGGGCCTGCTCATCTTGCGCGGGAGGCGCCCCAATCATGTTTCGGCCGTAGCATATGGCCGGCGTGGGGCCGAATTTTCGCGCTTCTGCCGAGTGGCCGGCCTGGCTTCGGGCGGTCTGCGCTGGGTCCGGGAACCTTCAGCAGTGGCCCAGTACTTCCCGGAACGCGGCGCCAGCCGCCGCCGTGCCCAGCTCGCCGCCGCAGTCCCGGGTGCAGCGCCTCAGGCTCAGGACCTCGACGCAGGCGCGTTCGATGCGCTGGGCTTGGGCGTCGTAGCCCGCGTGGGCCAGCAGCATGCCGAGCGAGCGGATGGCGCCGAGCGGGTTGGCCACGCCGCGGCCCGCGATGTCCGGCGCCGAGCCATGGACGGGTTCGAACAGGCCGATGTGGCCAGCCTGGGCGGGGTGCAGGTTCGCGCTCGGCGCAAGGCCCAAGCCGCCGGCCAGCGCCGCGCACAGGTCGGCCAGGATGTCGCCGAACAGGTTGCTGGCCGCGATCACCCCGTGCCGCTCCGGAGCCTGCACCAGCCGGGCCGCTAGCGCGTCGACATAGACCTGCTCGGTGGACACGCCCGGATAGCTTGGCCCGAGCTCGGCCATCACGCGCCGCCAAATCGCCTGCGAGCGAATGGCGTTCGACTTGTCGGTCATCAGTAGCGGCAGGCCGCGCTCGGCGGCGTGCTCGAAGGCGGCGCGGAGCAAGCGCTCGACACCTCGCCGCGTGTGCACCTCGCGGCTCATCGCAATCTCGCCCGGGCCGCCGCGGTCACGCTCGCTGCCGGCGCCTACGTATTGGCCCTCGGTATTTTCGCGGTAAATGACCAGATTGACGTGCTCCTTGGTCTTGCCTTTCAGGGGCACCAGGTGATCAGCCAGCGCCCGCACCGGTCGGATGTTGGCGAACAGATCCCAGGCCTGTCGCATGCCCATCAGGATGTCGTGGGCGTGCTCGCCGCCCGGCACGCGCGGATCGCCCACCGCGCCGAGCAGCACGGCGCAGCAGGTATGCTTCACCTCGTCGCGCAGCTCCAGCGGGAAGGTGGTGCCCTCGCGCAGGTAGAGCTCGGCGCCGAGCGGCAGCGGCCACACCTCGAGCTCCACGCCGCCGTCGCGTCGCAGCTGCTCCAGCACCGCGAGCGCCTCGCCGATCACCTCGGGTCCGATGCCATCGCCGGCGATCACGGCGATGCGCCGCGCCGCCCCCAGCTCAGCCACCCAGCGCCTTCTCCAGCAGCATGCGCAGCAGCGTCGCCACCTGCTCCGGATCGCCGTCGTCGCCGTCCTGGAGCAGCGCGGCTGCCTCGAGCACGGGCACGGCGGCCACCGAGCAGGCGGTGTCGAGCGCGTCGGAGGCCGTCTGCTCGATGCGCGCCAGCGCCGCTGCGCCCGGCAAAACCAGGCCCCAAAGCGGCGCGTAGGCCTCCACCAGCGGGAGTCCCATCACCTCCAGGTCGGCCTCGCCCAGCCGTAGCGTGGCCAAGGCGTAGGGCACGGGCGCGGCCGGCACTGCCTCGGTCGGAACTACCGCGTCGGCAATGCGCGAGATGGCGTGCATCAGCGTGACCAGCCGCTGCAAGCTGGCGGCGATGACGACGCGCGCCGCGCCGCGATACCCCGCCCGGACCGCACGCTTGGCGAGCGCCGCCAAAACGGCCATGCGCTCCGCATCGGCCAGCTCCACGCGCGCTTGGTTGGACGCGATCTTGCGCACCAGGCCCTGCTCCAGGAGCGAGGAGACGGCCTCCAGCACTGCGAGATCATGCAGCGTGACCTCGTCCAGCAGCTCGCTCAGCATGCGCGGGGCAGTCAACGCCTCGAGCACGCGCGATTCGGGCTCCGGCATGTCGGGGCTGGGGGGAGCGATGGCGAGCAGCGCCGAGCCCTCGAGCCCCAGCACGCGGCGCATGCGCTGGGCTTCGTCCAGCTGGCGCAGGCCCTCCATCAGCAAGTTGCTGGTGGGCGTGCGAATCCGCTCCAGGAACTGCGGCGCGCCGCCCGTGAACGAGAAGGTGCCCTCGTTCTCACCCAGCAGCCGAAACAGCGCTTTTTCGCGCTCGAGGCGGCGAAATACGGCGTCGACGACCTCGCCGTTCTTGATGCGCACCTCGCCGGCGCCGACCGGCGTATTGATAGAAAGCGTGCCGCTGCGCCGATTCATCGCCAGCAGCTGCAGCAGGTCGACACTGCTCACCTGCTGCAGGTCACCGCGAAAGTCGCCGCCTTCTTCGGGACCCACCGAAACCCGGCTCGGGATGGCGTACAGCCGGCGCGAGATGAGCTCCACGTCGTGATGCGGCAGCTCGTCGGGCGCCAGCGACGCGCCGATCGGCTTGTCGACGAGGATGAACAACACTGCGTCGTTGAGCGTGCCGGCGCTCTTGAGCCGGTCGAAACCTTCGGCGTCCGACAGCAGGCTGCTCGACAGCAGCACCGCGACCGGGTCGCTGCCAGCAGCGCGCTCGATCGCCCGCTCGAAGCTGTCGGCGATCAAGACCGACAGGCCTCGCGAGCGCAAGCGCGAGGCCAGCGTGCCGAGCACGTCGACGTCAGGCTCGATCAGCAGAATCGCCCTCATTCGAAGGGTCTCCCGGCGATTTCCGACAAGCGCGCCACCAGTAGGTCGGACAGCAGCGGATCGGCCGAATGCACCGCCCGCACCAGGCTGCCCTCGCTGCGGCCGACCAGCGTGTAGGTGGCATGCTCCGCGATCACGATCAGCACGTCGACCCGCTCACACCCGGGCACGCGCGAGACGTCCACGGTCTCGATCTTCAGCGCATCACCGACACGCGACATATCCGCGCGTACGGCGCCGCCGACACTGAAGCCCGCGCGCTGCGTGGCCAGCACGCGCGTCTGACCACCACGGGTGGCTTCGGCAGACGCCGAGCTCACCAGACCCATCAGGTCCGTCACCGGTAGCTCGATGTAGTGCGGGGTCTCGAGTGGCGCGAGGCGGCGGGCCTGGGCGTCGGGCACGACGCTCAGCAGCGCGTCGACCAGCTTCCCGAGCGGCAACGCCGCCAGTCCCATGGTGTGCACCACCGAGCTGCGGCTGGCGTCGGCGCGGAATTTCGCGACCCGCAGCAGCTGCGACAAATCCGACCCATCGTGGGGAAAAGTGGCGATACCTACGGCGGTGCTGAACTGCGACGCGCCGCCTACCGTGCCCAGCTGCGCCAAGATTCGACGCCGGCAAGCGTGCGCACCAGGACCGCCCGTCTCCGGCAGCAATAGATAGAATTCATTGGCGTCGACACGCGCGAGCACGTCGGTGTCGCGCACCGCGCCCAGCACCCGTTCGGCCCCGAACACGGTCGGCTCCGTCTCGTCCCCGACTCCGGAATCGGGCTGCAGCTCGAGCCCGACCGTGGCCAGCGAAAAGCGCCGGCCGTGACGGCGCGCCATGGCGATCTCACGACCCGCCACGTCCACGAAGTAGGCGAAGGTATAGGCGCTCGAGCTGGGATCCTTCATCGCGCCGCGGTGCGATTGCTCGCGCGCGCCAATCAGGGACAGCACAGTGGCGGCCTGCGTCGCCACCAGCTCGAGCAGTGGCTGCTGACTGGCGCTGGGCTGCACCTCACCGCCCGCAACCAGCACCAGCCCCGAAAACTCGCGCAGCAACGCCAGCCGCACCACGGTCATGCCGCGCTCGGTGGCGAAGGTGAGCGCCTCCATCTCCTCACAAAAGGTGGGCGCTTGCTCCACGTCGCCGATCACGGCTCCGCGCAGCAGCTGCCGCGACCCTTCAGCCGCTGGCAAGTACACGACCACCTGCTCGGCACCCGCGGCGGCGCCCATCACCTGCGCGATGCGCTGCGCGGCTTCGCGCCGACTGGTGGCCGAGGCAATCTCGGCAATATCGCTGGAAAGCGAGGCGCCGCGGGCCGCGCTGCGCGCTGCGCGCAGCAGGTCCGCTCGCTCCAGCCGCTCGCTGATGCGCGTGCGCACGTCGGACAGCGCGTTGAGCAGCTCGTCACCGGAAATCGGCCTGACCAGCACGCCGGCACCACCGAGCGCCACCGCCTGCACGCCCAGATCCAAGCGGTCAGGCTGCGTGAGCGCGAACACCCACACGCTGGGCGCCAGCGCGCGCACGTGGTGCAGCACCGCCAGGCCGGCGCCATCGCCCAAGGTCACGTCCACGAAGGCCACGTCCGGCACCTGCGCCGACACGCGCGTGAGGCCCTCCGCCAGATCGGTGGCGACGCTGAGGCGGTCGCCGCCACCCTTCAGCGTGGCGCTCATGAGCTCGATAGTCGCTGCATCCGGAACGATGGCGACGACGTTGAGCTCGAGCGCGGGGCGCTGACCGATCACGGCTCGGGAACCTCGCCCGAATAGACGAAGCGGGCCGGACCGCGCAGCGTCACGGCCAAGTCCTCTCGACTCACGCTGAGCTCCAGCGGCCCTCCCGGCAGCTGCAGCGTGAGCGGCGCGTCATAGGGCGCGCGCCCCACCAGGGCTGCCAGGGCCGCCACGGCGGCAGCACCGGTGCCGCAAGCCAGGGTGCGCCCCACGCCGCGCTCCCAGACCAGCACGTCGAACGCGGCCGGCCCGGTCTGACGCACGAGCTCCACGTTGGTGCCGCTGGCGAGCGACTTCGACACGCGCGGACCCAGCTCGTCGAGCTCCTGCTCGCTGCAGGGCACGTCGAAAACGATGGCGTGCGGGTTACCCATCGAGATGCGCTGAAAGCACAGCTCCTCACCGCGAAGCTGCGCCCGCACCTCGCCTTCACGAGTCGCCCGGCCCATGCTGACCGTGACGTCGGCGCTGTTACCCCGACTCTCCACCAGCGCGTGGCGCGGCCCGGCGTCGGTATCGATGACGAGCTCGGTGCGCGCTTGTCCCGGCGCCCCGAGGCGACGCGCGAGCGACAGCGCCACACAGCGCAGTCCATTGCCGCAACCTTCGGGCCTCGACCCGTCGGCGTTGAGCACGACCATGCGACCGTGTGCACCCGGCGTCAGCGGCGGCGCCGAGAGCAGCACGCCGTCGCCACCCACGCCGTAGTGCCGGTCGCACAGCGCGCGGGCTTGCTCGGGGCCCAGGTCCCGATCACTGGAGGCACTGACGACCAGGAAGTCGTTGCCGATGCCTTCGTACTTTTCGAACCGCAACGCCATCGGAAGTCCCCCAGGGTAGCGAGGCCTGCGAAAGACCGCCACCATCGCCAGTTTTGCCCGCGCTGTGCTACATCCCGGCCTTCGAATGCGACGCCCCCTGCTCGTCACAGGCTTCATGGCCAGCGGCAAATCCAGCGTCGGCAAGCGCGCAGCCGAGCTTGCCGGGCGGCCCTTCGTCGACCTCGATGCCCGCATCGAGGCGCGTTTCGGCATGCCGATCGCCCGCATCTTCTCCGACCCCCAGCACGGCGAGGCGGCGTTTCGCCAGGCCGAGCACGACGAGCTGACCGCGCTGCTGGGCGACCACACGGGCCCGGCGCCCGTGGTGGCGCTCGGAGGCGGCTGCCTGGTGCGCCGGGAGCTGCGCCTGCAGGCCATCGACCAGGCAGTGGTGGTGTCGCTCCAGGTCTCGGCCGACGAGGTCGTGGCGCGGGTGGGCTTGGACACGAGTCGGCCCAACCTGGCCGGGGATCCCCGACGCCGGGCCGAAGAGCTGCTCGAGCTGCGCGCCCTGGCCTACGCCGAAGCTCACGAACGCCTGGCCACCGGCGGCGTCTCGATCGACGAGCTGGCGAGCCGCGCTGTGGACGTGTGGCGCCGTGACCCCGTCGGCGTCGCTGCGGGCGAGGCCTCCTACGCCGTCGACATCGGCGCGGGCGTTGCCCCCGCGCGCTTGCTCGCCGCCTGCGAGCCCGCCACGGCCCTGCTGCTGGTGAGCGACCAGAACGTGGCGCCCCTGCACGCGGTCCAGCTCGAGGCCCTGCTCCGCACTGCTCCCAAGAAGGTCGCGCGCCTGGATTTCGTTCCGGGCGAGCAGCACAAGAATTTGGCCTCGATTCAGGCGCTGCTGGAAGCCGCTCAGGCCGCCGGGCTCGACCGAAAAAGCCGCCTGATCGCCCTCGGCGGAGGCGTGACCACGGACATGACCGGCTTCGCTGCCGCCAGCTACCTGCGCGGCATCGGCTGGGTCAGCGTGCCGACCACGCTGCTGGCGATGGTGGATGCGTCGGTCGGCGGTAAGACCGGCGTCGATCTCGGCGCAGCCAAGAACGCAGTGGGAGCCTTCTGGCAGCCGACCAGCGTGCTGTGCGACGTCGACTACCTGAAGACCGAGCCGGCCCGCGGTTACCGCAGCGCCCTGTCGGAGGTGGTCAAGACGGCCCTGATTGGCGACCCAGAGCTGTTCGAGCTGCTCGAGCGCGAGGCAGCAGGCATCGCAGCGCGCAGCGCCGATCTGCTGACCGAGATCGTGCGCCGCTGCATCCGCGTCAAGGCGCGCATCGTGAGCGCCGACCCGCGCGAAGCCGGGCTACGCGCGGTGCTGAACCTGGGCCACACCGTCGGCCACGCGCTCGAGGCGCAGGCCGGTTTCGAGCGCCTGACGCACGGTGAAGCCATCAGCCTGGGCCTCGTGGCAGCGCTCAGCATCGGCCAAAAGCTGGGTCACACGCCGCGCGAGCTGGCCGAGCGCACCCGGCGCCTGCTGGCGGCGCTGGAGCTGATGAGCGATCTCGCTCAGGAGCCGCTGGCGGCTGCCGCCGAGCTGATTGGCCACGACAAGAAGCGCGCCGGAAGCCGCGTCTCTTTCGTCTTCGCCCGCGGGCTGGGGGACGTCGTGACCGTCCCGCTCGAGCTCAGCGAGCTGCGCGACCTGACGCGCAGCCTTGCTTAGCCCCTGCGCCAGGCGAGGCCGCTACTTGACGCGGTCGAAGCGGCAAGCTGCGTTGCAGCCGTCGCCATTCTTCGCGTTGCCGTCGTCGCAGCTCTCGACCTCGTCCTTGTGACCGTCGCCGCAGAAGCCGGCGCGCGAGCAGTCGGCGTTGCAGGTGCCGTAGCTGCCGTCGTTGACGCCGTCGTCGCAGGCCTCGTCGATGGTCACGACGCCGTCGCCGCAGTGGCTCTGGCAGGTGGATTTGGTGAGCTCGAAGTCGTCGAGCGAGAGCCCGTAGGTCGAGTTATTGTAGTTGCGTTCGGCCTGAAACACCACGATTTCGTAGACGCCGCCTTCTTCCAGCTTGAGCGCGTTGCCTTCGATGTCGGTGGTGGCGGCATTGACGACCACGCTGTCGAGCGTGCGGCCATGCGTG
>DATDEV010000842.1:0-2306 GCA_036522995.1 Polyangiaceae bacterium | reverse complement strand
CCGAGTAGCGCCCCGACGAAGCCGATCGCGATCGAGACGATGAACCCGCCGCCCGTCCCGCCGGCAATGGCTCGGCCGATCGCGCCGCACACGCCGGCGATGATGAGCAGAATCAATAGGCCCGTGATGGTGAGGGTCATGAGGGCAGCTTCTGCAAGGCCCGCGCCGCTCCCCCGGCCCCGCCCGGACAGCGAATTGCCGGGCTCGAGGGGCGGGTCTGGGTAAACCGGTGCAGCTTACCCAGACAGAATTTGCCCGTCGTGGCACTTTTGTAGACGAGGACGTTCGCTGGCGGACATAGCCATAGGTCAACGCGACCCGAGGTGATTTTCTTGAAGCGTATCGATCGTAAGACGTTCTTGACCTTGAGTGTGGGCGCCGCGTCTTCGCTGGCTTTCGGATGCAGTGGCGAGGACGTGCCCCCCCCTGTCGGCACCGGCGGCAGCGGCGGCGCCGGTGGTGGAACGGGAGGCAGCCCGGTCGGCGGCAGCGGCGGCTCGGCTGCTGGAACTGGAGGCACCGCAGGCGGCAGCGGCGGTACGGCAGGCGGCGCCGGCGGCACGGCCGGTGGCAGCGGCGGTATGAAGCCGGTCGCGCCCAACTGCGGCACGCAGCTCAAGGTCTTCATCACCGCCAATCACATGCACACGATGGTGGTCACGACGGACGACGTCATGGCCGGCGTGGACAAGGTGTACGACACGACGGGCGCGTCCAATCACCCGCATTGGATCAAGCTGACCGCTGCCGACTTCACCAAACTGAAGGCCGGCGGCACCGTGCGCAAGCTGGCCTGCAACGACGGGCACGAGCACGAATACATCATCAACTGCCTGGGCATCGAGAAGCCCGAGACCACCAACGGGAGCCTCGCGAACTACTGTAGTGCGACGCGCGACTGCGGCGACACGAACACCAACTTTTGCCCCGAGCTACCGTGAGACTGTGACTCTTCTGCCTCTGGTGCCCGCATCAACGGGACCTTGCAGCCGTTCCCCCCGGCCCCCTGAGCGAGCCGATAGAGCTGAGGCCGCTGCCGGGCGGGGCTAACGTCACCTGCGTGGTGACGAGAGTTTGCGGGTGGCCCGGGGCGAAGTCGAAGCCCTGACGCGAGCCGAGCGCACGCACCTCGACGCGACCGCGGGCCGACGCGGCGCCGCCGACCAGCACCACGTGATACACGCCCGTCATCAGCCCAGAAAAGGCGAACGACGTCGGGCTGGAGCGTCCGAGCCCCGGCGTCCAGGGCGACAGCACCGTGCCGGTGGGAGTGACAACCACGACGTACGGGCAGTCGGCCTTGGGCTCACAGCTCAGGCTCACCTCGAATTGTCCCACGGCGCCGCTGGACTTTTCGAAAGCCGGCAGCTCGCTGCCGTCGAGCAGGGGCAAAAGGCGCTGCAAGAGCGGGCCGGGTTTGCTCACCGCCCTGGCGTCGCGCAGCGCCGCAGCGCGATCGCCCATCACCCGCGCCCGACAGCGCAGCGCCTCGAACAGCGCCGAGTCCGAGCTGGGCGACAGCTCGAAGGCCGAGCGCCAGTGGGCGCACGCGCGCGCCTCGTCGCCGAGCGCCTCGAACGCGCGCGCGGCGCGACCTTGCGCTTTCGGGTCGCGTGGCGCCGCTTCGGTCAAGGCATCGACAGCTGCCACGGCGCGCTGGCGATCGCCAGCCGCGACCGCCGCGTAGGCGAGCAGCTCGCGCGCCGCCGCTAGATCCGGATCCAGCTCCACGAAACGCTCGGCCGCGGCGAGCGCCGCGGCGAAGCGCCCGCGCAGCAGCAGCCCACGCACGAGCGCTTCGTGGCGCTTGCGGCTCTGAGGGCTCGACTGGAGCTCGGCCGCCAGCTTGTCGAGCGCCGGCTGGCCTTGGCTGAGCCACAGGTCGTCGCCGGGTCGGCTCACGGCCACGTCGGGCCGCGGCCGCAGCGCGATGGCTCCGGGCAGCTCTGGCGCAGGGAGCACGTTGTCGCCCGCCACGAGCGTAAACGCGACCGACAGCACGAGCGTCGCGGAGCCGCCGGTCGGCGGCTCGAACTGAGCCGAGCGCGCGCGCGCTTGAACGCATGCGAGCAGGCTAGCGGGCAGCTGTCCGCTCGGAATCACGTTGACCGCTTCGACCTGACCTTGGGCCCCGACCCGTAGCTGCATGCGCAGCGAGCCAGCGGCTTCCGGATCCGCGTTCAGCACGCGCTGGTGGCAGGCGCGAAAGCCTGCCCGCATGCCCGCCGCGACGCGCGCGCCGTTGGGCAAGCTCCCTCCCGATTGACTGACGCCACCGATCGTCACGTTCGAGCGGGGCCCGGCGA
>DATDEV010000841.1:0-14857 GCA_036522995.1 Polyangiaceae bacterium | reverse complement strand
GAGGGCAACACCGTCGTCAACACCATCGACGTCGAGCGCAAGGCCGTCCCGGTAGGCGGTGAAGGCGATATCCGCTACCCCGACCTGGCCAAGAAGATCGTGGAAGAGTGGACCCAGAACGGGTCGCACCGCGGCGACTTCAAGGACGACAAGAAGACTGACCAGGCCGTTTTACATACCGACAACAGCACGCCGTTCTCGGACGTGGTGGCCGTCATCGACGCCATCTATACGCCGAAGCGCGACTGCTCGGTCTGCGAGCGCGGCAAGTCAGTCAAGATCCCCGGCTTCAACGTCACGTTCTCGGTGAACTGAACATGTCGGAAAAACCGCTCAGCCGCTTTCACCAGCCGATCGCGACGCCCGGCCGCAGGCTTCTGCATCACGTCCCGCTGCGGTTCGTGCGCAAGAAGGTGTCCGGTGGCGGCGCCCGCTCGGTGAATCAAGAGATTCCTCTGATTCCGTTCATCGACTTCTTGTTGTGCATCGTGCTGTTCCTGCTCGCCAGCTTCTCGGCCAGCGGTGAGCTGCCGATCGACAAGAACGTCAAGCTGCCGAACGCTGAGAACGTGCTCGACATGACCGACGCGCCGATGGTCGCCATCACCGGCACGCAGATTCTGGTCGACGGCACGGCGGCGGGTAACACGCGCGCCATCATGGAAGCCAACCGCTTGCAGCGCGTCGACGAGCTCTTCAACGTGCTCAAGAACAAGCGCGAGCTCTGGAAGCAGCTCAACCCCGGCAAGGAGTTCGGCGGCGTGGTGGTGCTGCAGGTCGATCGCAAGGTCGAAGCGCTGGTCGTCAAGAGCGTGTTCCAGACGGCTGCGTTCGCGGGCTACCCGAACGTGAGCTTCATGGTCGGTCGCCTCGGCCAGCAGGGCTGAGGCAGGTCTGATTATGCGGGAGCGTGGGCTCCCTTCGCTCAACCAAGCGCGTGCCGAACGTCGGCGCGCGCTTGTGTATGGGCGCGTGGCTCTGCGAGCCATGCCACCGCACTTCTGGCTCTGGGTGCTGGTCGGGATGGGCGCGTTC
Source organism: Polyangiaceae bacterium (assembly GCA_036522995.1). GTDB lineage: Bacteria > Myxococcota_A > Polyangia > Polyangiales > Polyangiaceae > PMG-095. Next base: position 13,822 of record DATDEV010000841.1, on the reverse strand, counting down.
AGCGTCATCTACTGGCGAGTGGCCGAGGGCCGGCTCGAGGCGCGTAAGAGCGCCGTGATGGCGAAGCAGCGCGCGATCGCGGTGGCGCTGGGGCCGAAGATTCAGCCCTTTCGCGATCAGGTCGAGGGCTGGGTGCGCGAGCTGGCAGCCGACGGCCCCGCTGACTTCGTGGCTGCGGGCGATGCGCTGCGGGAGCTGCGTCAGGCGCCCGGGGTGTACCTGCGGCTGCGGCGCGAGAACGCCCAGTCGCCCAAACAGATTCGCAAGGCGGCGCAAGGTTCGCTGCTCGACGGCTTCACCAGCTGCCTGTTCGTGAGCCCTTTGACGCTGCCGACCGAAGGCTCTGCCTGTCGTGTGACCAGCGAATGTCTGCCGGGTCAGCTCTGCAACGAGTGGAACGTGTGCGCGCCGCCCCCGCGCCCCTACAACATGCGGCTGGCCTACCGTTCGCTGCGCGTGCTCTCCAGCGAGTGGACCGACGAGCTGCACCAGGCCGACACCGAGCTGGGAGTGAATGCCTACGATCGCGATCTCGACAGCGTCGCCAAGCACGATGTGCCGGTGGCGGTCGAGATCATGAACCGGGCTCGCTTCTTCACGCTGGTGATCGACGAGGAGCCGGAGGGCGGCTTGCCCAAGCTTCAGCCCGACGCTGGTGAATCGGCGGACGAACGCCTGCAGCGCCTGCCGCACTTTGCGCGCGTGGGCGTGTGGGACATCGCCAGCAAAACGCCGCTGCTGCGCATGCGCAGCCAGGCATTCTCCGAGGTGGTGCCGATGGGCGCCCGCGCCCCGACCAGTCCCGCGGTGCAGGCCGCACAAGCCCGCCAAGCCAACAGCTGTGGCCTGGCGCTCGCAGTGCGCGCGCGCGTCGAGCCCGAGCCGGCGACGCCCGACGCGCCCAAGCCCTGAGCGGCTCGGCGTCAGCTCACGGCGGCTTGCCGAAGCCGCCGCCGCCTGGAGTGAGGATGGTCAACCGATCGCCGGTCGCGGCATCGAAGCTGGCGGCGCCCGGTAGCTCGTCGCCGTTGAGCCGATTCTGGCCGCGCGCGCCGGCGAGGCCGCCCGCCAGGCCAAAGGGCTCGGTGCGACGCCTCTCGCTCAGCAACGAGACTCGCGCAGGGCGCAGGAATTCGAACGTGCGCCTGACGCCGTCGCCGCCAGGCATGTGCCCGTCGCCGCCAGAGCCGCGCCGGATCGCGTGCTCGACGATGCGGACGGGGAAGCGCCGCTCCATCACCTCGGCGTCGGTGATGCGGGTATTGGTCATGTGCGTGTGCACGGCCGAGGCTCCCGGGAAGCTGGGCCCCGCGCCGGCGCCGCCAGCGATGGTTTCGTAGTAGCCGTAGCTGCCGTCGCCGAACGACAGGTTATTCATGCTGCCCTGGCTGGCAGCGAGGCAGCCAGCGGCGCCGAGCAGCAGGTCGACCACGCGCTGTGAAGTCTCCACGTTGCCGCCGGCCACGGCGCGCTCCGGGCCGGGGGCGAGCAGGCAGCGCTCGGGGACGTACACGCTCACGTGCCGCAAGCAGCCGCCGTTGAGTGGGATGGATTTGCCGACCAGCACGCGTAAGAAATACAGCACGCAGGCCAGGGTGACGGCGCGTGGCGCGTTGAGATTGCCGGGGTGCTCGGCGCCGGTGCCGCTGAAGTCGATGCACAGCGCCTGTGGGCTCACCTCGAGCGTCACGACGAGCGGCGTGCCATCGTCGAGCTGGTCGTGAAACTGGTGGCGACCGGGGGCCAGTCGTGAAAGCGCGCGCAGCACCTCGCTGGCCGCGTCGTCTTGGACGAAGCTCATGTACGCCTCGACCTCGGCCATGCCACGCTCGGCGGCGAGCTCGAGCAGCAGCTGCGCGCCGGTGCGGGCCGCTGCCAGCTGTGCCTCGAGATCTGCCAGGTTCTCGGTCACGCGCCGCGCCGGGAGCGGGCCCGCCAGGAACAGCTCGCGCAGCAGCGCCTGGTCGAACTTGCCACCGCGGCTGGCTTTGACGGCGCAGAGCACGACGCCTTCCTCGGACAGCGAGCGCGAAAACGCCGGCATCGAGCCCGGGGTCGACCCGCCGACGTCGGCGTGATGGCCGCGCGCCGCGGAAAAAAAGCGCAGCTGGCCGTCGGCGTCGTGCACGGGCGCGACGACCGTGATGTCGGGCAGGTGCGAGCCACCTCGCGCTGGATCGTTGGTGACGAACACGTCGCCGGCCTCGAGCGTCGGGTGCGCCTCGAGCACTGCCTTGACCGACTCGCTCATCGCGCCCAAGTGCACCGGGATATGCGGAGCATTGGCGATCAGCTCGCCGCGTGCATCGAACACGGCGCACGAAAAGTCGAGCCGCTCGCGAATGTTCACGCTCATGGCCGTGAGCTGGAGCGTGCGCCCCATCTGCTCCGCGATGGACATGAAGCGATTGGCGTAGATCTCGAGCAGCACCGGGTCCGCGCTGGCCGGTGGCGCGGCGCTGGCGCGCGGCGCGAGCTCGGGCGTCGGGACCGCACGGGGCGTCACGCGCAGCAGTCCGCCGGCCTCTGCTCCAAGCGAGAAGCCGGGCTCCAGCACGATGGTGCCGGTGAGCTCGGCCACGATCGCTGGCCCGGTCAAGCTGACGCCGGGCTCCAGGCTCTCGCGCAACACCACGGGCACGTTCTCCAGCCAGGCGCCGTCCAGAAATAGCCGCCCGCTGCGCGAAACGGCTGGCTGGGAGGCTGGAGCGTGAGCGCTCGGCGGCGGGGGCAGCGCCGGTGTCACGCTGGCGATGTTGACGCGCGCCTCGGCGATCTCCAGCGGGCGCCCGTCGTGCACGTAACCGAACAGCGCTCGAAACTGCTCCTCGAAACAGCGCGCCGCGACGGCCGCGGAGGCAACAGGGACCTCCAGCACGGTCTCGGTGCCCGCGTAGCGCAAGCCCAGCGCGAGCGATTCGTGCAAGCGCTCGGCGCGTGCGCCGTCTCGGAGTAGCGCAGCTCGTCCCTGCTCGACCAGGCGCGTGAAGGCCGGAGTCAGCGCTTGCAGGGACGGCTCGTCGAGCGGCAGCGCGCCGGCATCGTGACTGCCGTCCCAGCCGAGCTCGGCGATGCCGATGCCGAGCGCCGAGAGCACGCCGGCCTGCGGATGGAACAGCACCTCGCGCACGCCCAGCTCGCGCGCCAGCGCGCAGGCGTGCTGCCCGCCAGCGCCGCCAAACACGACCAGCGCGTGCTCGCGTAGATCGAAGCCGCGTCCGATCGTCACCTCGCGGATGGCCTGCGCCATCTTGGCGTTGGCGACGCGCAAGAAGCCCTCGGCCACGTCCCATGGCGAGTAGTGGTGCCCGCGCTGCTGGAGACGTCGCGCCAGGGCCTCGAGCGCAGCCAACGGCGCCTGCTCCACGAGCGGCAGCGGAAAGCGATCCGGAATCAGGCGTCCGAGCGCCAGGTTGACGTCCGACAGCGCTAGCTCAACCGCCCCGACGCGGCCGTAGCAAAGCGGTCCCGGCTCGGCGCCGACGCTGTCGGGTCCCACGCTCAGCCGCTCACCGTCCAGGCGGCACACCGAGCCGCCGCCCGCCGCCACGGTGTGCACCGCGATCATGGGGGCTGCAATGCGCATCCCGGCGACCAGCGCCTCGCTGACCCGCGAGAGTCGGCCGTTTTCGACGCGCGACACGTCGGTGGAAGTGCCACCCATATCGAAACCAACCGCGCGTGCAGCGCCGGCCTGCTGCGCGACTGCCGCGAGCGCCACGGCGCCGCCCGCTGGCCCTGACAGCACGGAGGCAACGCCGCGAAAGCGCGCGGCCTCGCACAGGCCGCCGCTCGATTGCATGAGCAAGAGCCGCGAGCCAGGTAGCTCCGCCGCCAAGCGTTCGAGGTAGCTGCGCAACAGCGGCGTCAGGTAAGCGTCGATGGCGACCGTGCTGGCGCGCGCCAGGTAGCCGATGCCAGGCGCAATTTCATGGCCACAGACCACGTGTGAGAAGCCGAGCGAGCGCGCCAGCTCCGCCAGTGGCTGCTCCAACGCGCCCGAGCGGTAGTCGCCTAGCAGCGTGATGCCGACGCTGTCGATGCCCGTGTGCGCGAGCAGTGTGAGCTGGCTTTCGACCTCGGTCAGATTTGGTCGCTCCAGCACGTTTTCAGCCGCGTCGAGGCGGCCCGGCACTTCCAGCGTGCGCTCCGGGAGCGGCAGCGGCCGGACGATGTCGAGCGCGAATAGCTCCGGCCTGGTTTGATCGCCCAGCGCGAGCAAGTCGCCGAAACCGCGCGTGAGCAGCAGCGCCGAGCGCGCGCCGCGCCGCTCCAAGAGCGCGTTGGTGCCGAGGGTCGTGCCGAGCCTGACCTCGCAGGCTGGGATGGGCGAATCTGGCGCCAGGCCGAGCAGGCGACGAATCCCGATTAGCGGCGCGGTGTCGCTGGACGGGACCTTGACCACCGAGAGCTCGCCGCTAGACGGGTGCTTGGCGATGCAGTCGGTGAAAGTGCCGCCGCGATCGACGTAAAACTGCCAGCGCGGCTCGTCTAGCATCGGCGCCCGTTCGACCTGCCCGTGGCGAAGCTTCGCTGCTAGTTCAGCAGCTTGGGCCCCGGTTCGGCCTTCGACTCGTAGCTGAACGACAGCTTGCCGCCTTCCACGTCGACCCGCACGTGGCCGCCATCCTCGAGCGCACCGAAGAGTAGCTCGTCGCCGAGCGGCTTTTTGACCTGGTCTTGAATCAGACGGTCGAGCGGCCGCGCGCCGTTCTGCTTGTCGTAGCCCTTGTCGGCCAGGTACACCTTGGCCGACTCCGACAGCTCGATCGTCACGTCGCGTTCGGCCAGCTGCTTGCCGAGCTGGGCGATGAACTTGTCGACCACGCGCGTCATCGTCTCGGGCGACAGCGGATCGAAAGAGATGCGGGCATCCAGCCGATTGCGGAACTCCGGGCTGAAGGTGTTGCGGACGGCCATGTCGTCTCGACCTTGCTCGTCGCGGCTGCCGAAGCCCATCAAGCCGCGCTGCAGATCCTGCGCGCCCACGTTGCTGGTCATGATCACGATCACGTGGCGAAAGTCCGACTTCTTGCCGTTGTTGTCGGTCAAGGTGCCGTGATCCATCACCTGCAGCAGCACGTTGAACACGTCCGGGTGGGCTTTTTCGATCTCGTCGAGCAGCAGCACGGCGTGCGGCGTCTTGGCGATGGCTTCGGTGAGCAGCCCGCCGCGATCGTAGCCGACGTAGCCCGGGGGCGCGCCGATCAGGCGCGACACGGTGTGTCGCTCCATGTACTCGCTCATGTCGAAGCGAATCAGCTCGATGCCGAGCGTCTTGGCCAGCTGCTTGGCGGCCTCGGTCTTGCCGACGCCGGTCGGACCCGTGAACAGGTAGGAGCCGATGGGCTTTTCTGGGGCGCGGAGTCCGGCGCGCGACAGCTTGATCGCCGTGACCAGCTCGGTCAAAGCCCGATTCTGCCCGAACACCACCTTGTGCAGGTCTGCTTCCAGGTTGCGCAGCGCGCTCTTGTCGTCGGTCGACACCTGTCGCGGCGGGATTTGCGCCATGCGCGCTACCACGCCCTCGACGCGCTCGACCGTAACGGTGGCGTTGTCGCCTACCTCGAGCTTGGTGTCGGCCCCCGACTCGTCCAGCAGATCGATGGCCTTGTCCGGCTGCTTCTTGTCGCGCAGGTGGCGGTCGGAGAGCACGGCGCAAGCTTCGAGCGCGTCCGGTGCGTACACGACCTTATGAAATTCCTCGTACTTGGGCTTGAGACCCTTGAGAATTTCCTTGGTCTCCTCCAGCGATGGCTCGAGCACTTCGATCTTCTGGAAGCGGCGCGCTAGCGCGCGGTCGCGCTCCAGGTGGCTGCGGTACTCCTCGAAGGTCGTGGCGCCGATGCAGCGTAGCGAGCCATTGGCGAGCGCCGGCTTGAGCAAGTTGGCTGCGTCGAGCGTGCCGCCGCTGGCCGCACCAGCGCCGACCACCGTGTGCAGCTCGTCCACGAACAGAATCGCGCCTTCTTGCTTCTGAACCTGCTTCAGCACCGCTTTGACGCGGTTCTCGAAGTCACCCCGGAAGCGCGTGCCCGCCACCAGCGCCCCCATGTCGAGCGCGTAGATGGTCGCGCTCAGCAGGTGCTTGGGTACCTCGCCGGCCACGATCTTGGCGGCCAGGCCCTCGACGATCGCCGTCTTGCCGACGCCGGCGTCACCCACGAAAATCGGGTTGTTCTTGCGCCTGCGGCACAGCACCTGAATCGCGCGTCGCAGCTCTTTCTCGCGGCCGACGAGCGGCTCGATGTGGCCGGCGGCCGCCGCCTCGTTCAGGTTGACGGCGAACTTGCTGAGTGGATCCGAGACCTTCTCGCCGTCGCCATCAGCGTCTTCGTCGTCTTCGTCCGAGCCGGCCGTCTCCAGGGCGGCCTCGTCGCCGCCGTCCTTGGCGACGCCGTGAGACACGAAGCTCACCACGTCGTAGCGGGTGAGCCCCAGGGCCGTGAGCGTCTCGACCGCGGGCGAATCGACCTCGGCGAAGATCGCGACCAGCACGTTGTAGCCCTTGAGCTCTTCCTTGCCGCTCGATTGCACGTGAATGGCGGCGCGCTGCAGCACGCGCTGAAAGCCACGCGACGGGGCAGGGCTGACGGGCTCGCTGCCCGGCGTCTTGCTCAGCTCGCTCTCGAGCACGCGGTCGAGCTCGCGCTTCAGCTTGTCGACGTTTCCGCCGGCGCCGCGCACGACACGCGCCGTGGCGTCGTCGTGCAGCAGGGCGTAGAGCAGGTGCTCGACCGTGATCAGGTCGTGCCTGCGGCGTGCGGCTTCGCTCTGAGCGAGCGAGCAGGCGATCTCGACTTCGGCGCTGACCTTCACGCTTCCCCTCCGTAGCCTTCGGGCTCTGCCGTCACCATCAACGGGTGGCCGTGCTCTTTGGCGTAGGCGGTGACCTGCGACGCCTTGGTCTCGGCGACGTCTCGCGAGAACGTGCCGACGATGCCGTAGCCCTTGTGGTGTACATGCAGCATCACGCGTGTCGCCTCGGTCTCGCCCATGTGAAAGAATTTCTCGAGCACGTGCACCACGAACTCCATGGTGGTGTAGTCGTCATTGTGCAAGACCACCACGTACTTGCGCGGCTTCTCCGTCTTGGGACGCGTAGCTACGTCGAGCTCTTCTTCAGGCGCAGTCTTGGGCCGATCGGTCGCCATGCTGACGAGGCAATTTGAGCACTCTGCCCTCGCTTGTCGAGGGGGGTGGACGGCTGCCGCTCGAACAGCGGAGAAAGCACGCTGTCGCCTGGTCGTTGGGGCTCGGTCTCGTGGTCGTTGGGACCCCAACCCCAACGACGACCTGCTCAAAAGACCGGATCGTGGTCTCGTTAGGGCGATCGGCGAACCTGCCCGAACGACCGGGCCCTACTGGCAGGTTTCGTCGAGGTCGCCGTAGATCTCGAATTCGAAGATCGAGAAGCCGTAAAGCAGGGCGTGCGAGTTGCCGTACATGCGCACGTAGCGGCCGTCACCGGCCATGAGGTTGGTCAGGTTGTCGGTGCCGCCGTCGCCGTTCGTGACGTGCAGCATGTCCGTCCACGGGCCGCCCGACGCCGGCGAGCGCTGAATCTGGTAGTCGATGCCGTGGGCCGCCTCCCAAAAGATCTGGACGCGACTCACGTGAGCGGGCTGGCCGAGATCGAAATAGATCCAGTGCGGCGCGCCAACCGCGCTCGACCAGCGCGTGCCAACGTCGCCGTCGTGGGCGAGATTGGGCGCGTGCACTCCTTCGATGCCGTCGGAAGAGGAGCCGGTGATGGTGAGCTTGCCGGTGCCGCAGGCCTTACCGCCGCCACCACCACCCGCGCCGCCTCCGCCGTTGCCACCAGTGGTCTTCCCACCGGCTCCACCGGCTCCGCCAGCTCCGCCAGCTCCGCCGCTACCAGCGTTGGCCGTGCCGCCAGCTCCGCCAGCTCCGCCGCTACCAGCGTTGGCCGTGCCGCCGGCTCCGCCAGCGCCAGCGCCACCGGCTCCGCCGAGGCTCGAGCCACCGCTGCCTGCGCTGCCGCTCTGACCGCCGATGCCAGGCTCGTCGCCGCCGGAGCCAGAGCTGCTGCCGGCAACGCCAGTGCCGCCGGTCGGGCTGGTCATGCCACCGCCGCTACCACCGGTGTTCGTACCTAGGCTGCCGCCCGCGGGACTGCCCGCGCTACCGGCGGTTCCAGCGGTTGGCCCGTCCGGGTTCGGCCACTGCACTTCGGTCGCGCAGCTGCTCAGCAGCACCAGCGTCAGGACTCGTGACCCAGGAAATTGACCCGCTCTGCTGACAAGCATCGTTAGCCCACCTCTCCCAGCAATGGGCGCGACGCCCAAAACATTCGACGCCAAGCGCGGCTTTCGGCCAGCGCGGCGAGGGGACAGGCAGCGACTCGGGCTAGGTCGCCTTCTTCGGCGGCGCCTTGGGCTTGGCGGCTTCGGCGTTCTCGGCCGCGCGCTTTTGGTCCCAGAGGACGTTCTTCTTGGCGGCGCGTTCGCGCTTACGGCGGGCAGTGCGGGGGTCTTGAGGGCTTCCCATGGTCGGCGCTTCCTAGCAGCTAACTCGGGTGTCGGCGACTCAAATTTCCCACGTGGCGCCGCTGCTTAGGAGCTTTTGTAGGCTGCCCTTGCCGAGCTTTTGCACGGCGGCCACTTGTTGCTCGGCCACCACGCCGTCGTAGGTGGGCCGCAGCTCGGCGAACAGCACGCCGAGCGCGACCGGAAACTCGGGGTAAGGCATGCGGGCCAGCATGAAGGCCAGGGTGGAGTTGGTCTCGTCGTGCACCAGCACGTCGTCCAGCGTGATGCCGCCCTCGCCGACCTTCACTACCTCGAGCTGGAGCGTCTTGGGGCTCAGCCGCAAACCCTTGCCATTGCCCGTGCCGAATAGCAGCGGCTTGCCGTGCTCGACGCGCAGCTGGCGCTCGGCTTTGACGTCCTTCTCGCGAAACGAGTCGAACGCGCCGTCGTTGAACACGTTGCAGTTCTGGTACACCTCCATGAAGGCGGTGCCGCTGTGCTTGGCAGCGCGACGTAGCACCTCCGAGAGGTGCTGAGCCTCCGTGTCGATCGAGCGAGCCACGAAGCTGCCGTTGACGCCGAGGGCGAAGGCCGCCGGATCCACCGGCTGATCGGCGGAACCGATCGGCGTGCTCTTGGTAACTTTGCCGACCTCGCTGGTGGGCGAGTACTGGCCCTTGGTCAGGCCGTAGATGCGGTTGTTGAACATCAAGATCTTGATGTCGAGGTTACGGCGCAGGCAGTGCATCAGGTGATTGCCGCCGATGCTCAGACCATCGCCGTCGCCCGTCGCCATCCAGACCGACAGCGATGGATTGGCTGTCTTGATGCCCATGGCGAAGGCGGGCGCGCGGCCGTGAATCGTGTGAAAACCGTAGGTGTTCATGTAGTAGGGGAAGCGGCTGCTGCAGCCGATTCCGCTCACCCACACCATCTGCTCGAGCGGGATGCCGAGCTCGGGCATCACGCGCTGCACCGTGGCCAGGATGGCGTAGTCGCCACAGCCCGGGCACCAGCGCACGTCCTGGTCGGTCTCGAAGTCTTTTTTCGTCAGCCGTGTGGGCTCGATGATGTTCGACATTCTATGTTTTCCTCGAGCGACGGCGTTCGGGCGTCAGGAGAGGCATCGGCTTCGGTTCGTGCAGGCGAGCCATCGACGAACGGCGGCTCTCGGGTTCCATGGCGACGATCGCGCCGGCCTCGCCGGTTAGTCTCGTTTGCCTCTTTGTCTGCTGCATCGGATCGTGATCTTTTCTTCCAAGGACTGTTGGCTCGTCGGGGGCTCGCGCTGCGCGCTCGCTCAGCTTTCCATCACCTGGCGGATCTTGTCTTCGAGCTCCGCGATCTTGAATGGCTGCCCCTGAACCTTGGGTAGGCTCTCCGCGGGCACCAGGTACTGACTGCGGATCATCTTCACCAATTGCCCGTTGTTCAGCTCGGGCACGAGCACGCGATCGAAGCGCCTGAGCAGCTCACCCAGGTTCTTGGGGAACGGGTTCAGGTGGCGCAGGTGGGCGTGCGAAACGTCCAGGCCCCGCTCGCGGCAGCGCTGCACTGCTTCACGGATGGAGCCGTAGGTGGAGCCCCAGCCGAGCACGAGCAGCTTGCCGCTCTCGTTGCCGACCTCGATCTGCTGCTCCGGGATATCGTGGGCGATGCCGGCGATCTTGGCCGCGCGCGTCTTGACCATCTTTTCGTGATTGTCGGGCGCGTAGGAGATGTGACCGGAGTCGAAGTCCTTCTCCAGCCCGCCGATGCGGTGCGTGAGACCGGGCGTGCCCGGCACGGCCCAGGGCCGCGCCAGCGTCTCCGGATCGCGCAGGAACGGGTGAAATCCCTCGGGATCGTTGCGGAAGCTCACGGGGATCTTCGGCAGCGTCGACACGTCCGGGATCGGCCAAGGCTCGGCGCCGTTGGCGAGGTAGCCGTCGGTGAGCAGGAACACCGGGCACATGTACTTGACGGCGATGCGCACGGCCTCGATGGCCATGTAAAAGCAATCGCCCGGCGTGGCGGCCGCGATCACGCACACCGGCGCCTCGCTGTTGCGGCCGTACACCGCTTGCAGCAAGTCGGCCTGCTCGGTCTTGGTGGGCAGCCCGGTGCTCGGGCCGCCGCGCTGAACGTCGATCACCACCAGCGGCAGCTCGGTGGTCACCGCGAGACCCACCGCCTCCATCTTGAGGGCGACGCCGGGGCCGCTGGTGGTGGTCACGCCGATCTTGCCGGCATAAGAGGCGCCGATCGCCGCGCAGATGGCGGCGATCTCGTCCTCGGCCTGAATGGTCGTGACGCCGAAATGCTTGAACTTCGAGAGCTCGTGCAGCACGTCGCTGGCCGGTGTGATCGGGTACGCGCCGAGCGTCAGCTCGAGGCCGCTGAGCTCCGTAGCGGCCAGCAAGCCCCAAGCCGTAGCGACGTTACCGCCGATGTTGCGGTACTTGCCCTTGGCCACCGGCGCCTTGGGCACCTCGTAGCTGAAGTGCGAGACTTCGGCCGTTTCGCCGTACGCATGGCCGGCCTTGAGCGCCGCGATGTTGGCGGCCACCAGGTCGGCGCGCTTACCGAACTTGCTCTCGATCCACTTGATCGACGGCTCCATCGGGCGGCCGTAGATCCAGAACATCAAGCCGAGCGTCCAGAAGTTCTTGCAGCGGTTGGCTTCCTTCGTCGAAAGCCCGGTGTCCTTCACGCTGGCTAGCGTGAGCTTGCTGATGTCGATGCTGAGCACCGAGTAGCCCGCGTTGTCGAGCGCGCCATTTTCGAGCGGACTGTCGGCGTAGCCGGCCTTCTTCAGGTTGGTGGCGTTGAAGGTGCCCGAGTTGACGATGAGCAAGCCGCCCGGCTTGAGGTCACGCAGGTTGGTCTTGAGCGCGGCCGGGTTCATCGCCACCAGCACGTCGGGCGCGTCGCCCGGCGTGAAGATGTGCTCGGACGAGAAGTGGATCTGAAAGCCAGAAACGCCGTAGAGAGTGCCGGCGGGGGCGCGGATTTCTGCGGGAAAGTCCGGGAAAGTCGCCAGGTCGTTCTGCGCGAGCGCGGCCGCTGCCGTGAACTGGTCTCCGGTGACCTGCATGCCGTCGCCGGAATCACCGGCGAAGCGGACGACGGCGCCCTTGATGACGTGGCGGGTAGGGGTGGCTTCCGAGCTGGTGGTGATGGTCATGGAGCGCAGCGTTTTGAACCGGAAATCTCACCCAAATGGGGAGATTGTCAAGTCATCCGATAGGAAATACCGGAAAGGAAAAACCGCAGAAAAATGGGGGTATCTGTCCTCGGGCGCGCGGCTGGCGCTGGCGTCCAAGGGGGCGCGGCAGGCCCACGGTTCAGCTCAGCACACAGCCGGGCGCGCGGCTAGGCCTACGCCGTCTTTTCGGCGTGTTTCTCGAGCAGCTGGGCCAGGCGCGGCACGGCTGCCTCGACCTGGCCCTTGGCCAGTGGGCGCAGCTTCTCGTAGGCCTTCTTCAGCATGGCGTTGTCCGCGCGCTGGGCCTTGCCGTCAGTGACGCCGAGCAGGCTATCGGCCAGGCGTGCCTTGTTTTCCAGCAGGTATTTGCCCGCAGGCCGGCCTTTTTGCTTCGCCTCCTGGTACATGGGGTCCACCGAGTCGAGGAAATCGTCGAGCAGGCCGGTAACCACGTCGCGCACGAAGCCGGGGCGGATGCCCTGAACCACTTTGTAGCCACCTTTGATGGCGAGGCCGGTGAGGCCGCCCTTGTCGGCGACTTCCTGATCCAAGACCTTCATGGCGTCTTCGATGACTTGCTGGCGCTTTTCTCCGGCCCCCAGCTGCTCTTTCAAACTCGACATGCGGCGCCTTATACCGCAAGCCCGGGCGGTTCGGCATCTCGTTGGCCCCCCGGTGAGACGCCTCGCCACGTCGAACCCTCTTGGCCCTTCCGCCACGGCGGTAGTACAAACCTCGGAAGCGATTGCCGTGGGATTGCGGGCGCACTCGTGCCGCGCGTGGCCCTGAATACCTGCCGCCTGATGACGGAAGACCTCAAGCAAGGATCCAAGCTCGGCGACAACGAGCTGATGCTCAGAATCGGTCGCGGCGGCATGGCGACGGTCTGGGTGGCGCGCGAACGCGCCAAGGATCCCAAGGACGACCGGCTGGTCGCCGTGAAGGCCATGCTGCTCGAGCTGGCCGACGAGAACGAGTTCGTGACCATGTTTCTCGACGAGGTGCGGCTGGTGCGCGCCATCAAGCACCCCAACATCGTCGAGATCTACGACGTAGGCGACTCCGATGGCTTGATGTGGATGTCGATGGAGTGGGTGGAGGGCGAGTCGCTGCACACGGTGATCGCCGAGGCGGGCAAGCGCCGCGCCATCCCGTCCGAGCTGGCAGTCAAGATCATCGCCGACGCGGCCTCCGGGCTGCACGCGGCGCACGAGCTGCGCGATCTCGACGGCAGCCTGCGCGGTGTGGTGCATCGCGACGTGTCGCCGCACAACATCCTGATTGGCACCAACGGCATGGTGAAGCTCGTCGATTTCGGGGTCGCCAAGGCGGTCGGACGCATCAGCGAAGCAACGCGCGCCGGTCAGCTGAAAGGCAAGTTCGGCTACATGTCGCCCGAGCAGGCGCTGGGTAAGCAGGTCGATCGGCGCAGCGACATCTTTTCGCTCGGCATCGTGCTGTTCGAGCTCACCACCAGTCGTCGCCTGTTCCGCGGTGAGCACGACATCGACACGCTCAAGCTGGTCATCGGTGGGCCGATTCCCAGGCCGACCGGCATCGATCCCAAGTACCCACCCGGGCTCGAGCGCATCGTGCTCAAGGCGCTGGAGCGCAACGTCGAGGCTCGCTACCAGTCCGCGCTGGAGCTAGCCGAAGACCTGCGCGGGTATTTGAAGTCCGAGCGCGTCGTGGTCGCTCAGAGCGCGCTATCGGGACTGATGAAGCGCGTGCTGGGCGAGCGCATCGAGCAGCGTCGCAAGGCGGTGCGCGCGGCGCTCAAGGCGCTCGGTAGCGGACAAGCTCCGCCGTTAGACCTGCTGTCGGGCGAGCTGGCTTTCACGCCAACGGGCAAGGACCGCATCACCGTGAGCGGCGTGAGCTCGGTGAGCCAGGTGACGGGCAGCAACCTGTCGGGGCTCTCCAGCATCACCTCACCCAGCACCGTGGGGCGGCCGAGCTCGAGCTACTCGGGCCTGCGCCACGAGGTTTCGCAGCCGAAGCCGAGCTCGCTCAGCGTTGGAAGCATCGTCGGCTACGCGGTGGGTGTCACGGGCCTGCTCGTGGCGCTGTTCGTGCTTTTGTTCATGCGAAATTGAAGACGCCGCCCGCCGACGATACGGCCGCGTAACGGCAGGAATCAACA
>DATDEV010000840.1:0-11707 GCA_036522995.1 Polyangiaceae bacterium | reverse complement strand
TGCAAAGGCAGTTTCAAGCCACGCGCGTCGCCTCTGCAGGCATTGCCGCCTTGTCGCATCTGCGACCAACCCAGTGATCGCGATGCCGCCCCCGATCGCACGTTGCGCGCGTCGATAACCCGCTGCCTGAATTTCTAGCCTCGGTGACTCACGGCTCAACCCCAAAAAACTCCCCGCCTCCCCGCCTCCCTGTTGAATTCAGGCACTTGGAGCGACGGGGCAGCGAGCCAGCAACCCGAGACGGTCACGGCGCCTTGTGCTGAGCGTCGAGCCAGGCTTGGGCGGCGCGGCGCAGCTCGGGGCCGGGGAGGTTCATGTCGATGCCGATGGGCGTGCCGAAGCGCTGCTCCAATGCGCGGCGTGCGAAGTAGCGTACGAGCGGGTATGGATTGTCGAACAGGTTGACGATGCCCTGGGTGGTGTCGGGCAGCTGAAGGCGCACGGCAGTACTGGCCGCCAGCGCCTGCTCGTGGGGTAGCCCGCCGAGCAGCGTGAGCTTCACCACATTTTTGCTCAAATCCGTACCGTAGAGGCGCTTCAGCGCGGCTCGGTCGTAGCGCTTCTGCCACCACCTTTCCATGGTGCTCGCGATCTGGTCCACGCTGCGATCAGCGTGGCACAGCGCGCATTCGAGCGGGCGATCGCCGAGGACGCGCGCGCTGTCGGTGGGCGAGCCGATGCGGTGATAGCGGGTGAAGCCGTAGTCGAGGCCCATGTTCTTCTTGGGCATGTGACAGCCCAAGCAAGCGCTGCCCTCACCTTCGGCCGAATGGTGCGTGTGCGCGCGCAGCGCGGCCGCTTGCGACAGCTCCGCGTGACAGCTCGTGCACACTCGGTTCCCCGCCAGCGTGCCCAGCTCGTCCAGGTGCTGTCGCGAATCCTCGCCGTGCGGATCGTGGCAGCCGGTGCAGTCGAGCTTGCCGGCGCAGCCGCCGAGCAAGAAGTCGCGCGCCTCACCGGAGTTGGTCGTGCTGCCTCCGGGATTGTTGCGCCGCTCACCGCCCTCCCAGGTGTAGGGATACTGCGAGAAGAGCACCGTGTGGCATTTGGCGCACGCACGGTTGACCTGCTGGGCGGGCGTGAGCGCCGCGCCGCTCGCGGTTTCGACATGAAATAGCGGACTTTGTACGGCGAAGCTCGGCCGCACCTGGTGCGGAGCCTCGACATGGGCGCGCGCGCCGCCATGGCAGCTCTCACAACCCACGCCCAGCTCGACCAGTTGAGCCTCACCGAAGCGCTCGCGCGTGCTTTCGATGGCGATCTGTAGCGCGTGCGCGCGTCGGTCCGTCAAGCGGCCATCGGCGCCCAGCAGGCGCAGCTCGGCCTCGAGCGCGTCGCGCAAGCCGGCCGGGTCGTCGATCACATAGCGAAAGGCCCGGTCCTCCGGCAGCTCGCTCGAGGCCGAGCCCTGGTACGAAGGCGCGCCCGCTCCGTGCAGCTCGTCGTAGAGCGCCACGAATTGCGGGGCGGTGTTGTGACACAGTATGCACGCCTGGCGCCAGACCAGGCCGGCTTCGAGCCCCGGTCGCTCCCGCACCATCACCGAGTAGCCCTTGTAGCGCAGCGTGCCGTCGAAGCGCAGAAACGACAGCGGGAGCACGCGCTCTTCATCGAGCGCGGGACCGAGCGGCGCCTCGGCGCTGACCTCGGCGCCGACGAAGTCCTCGCGATAGCGCCCGCCGATGACCTTCGTGATGCGAAACAGCGACGAGCGCCCGCTCGCTGGCGCATCCAGGCGCAGAAAGCGCTGCCCGGCGCGCAGCTCGAGCGCCGCGATGTCCTTGCCGAGCTGCAGGCTGCGGCCGTCGAAGGGAGCTGCGATGTCGGTCTGTCCCTCGGCGCGCGTCATGCGGTGCATCGGCGAGCGCTCCCAGGCGGCGTAAACGTCGGAGTGACAGCCCGCGCAGGCTTGCGAGCCGGCGTAGTCGCTGCGCAGCACGTTACTGGGCGAGCGCGCTGAAGCGCCGGCAGGTAGCGCAGGCTGGGCGGGCGAGGGCTGGCAGGCGAACGCGAGGCCACTGGCGAGCGCGGTCGCGCTTGCTAGCCACTGCCACGCCGGTCGCTGCACACCGTCAGCTTAGCCCGCAGCCGGCTATCCCCACTAGCGCTGCGATGCTAGCCTCGCGCCGTGAAACCAGTCTGGCCAATCTTGGGCGTTATCGGATTGAGCGCTGTGTTCGCGGTCACGCGCGATCGCATGTATGCCGCTCCGGCAGGCGCAGAGGTCGAGCCCTCTCTGCCCCGAGCAGCTTCGCCGGCCGACGACGTCGCAGTCGCCCAAGACACGAGCGCGCGCGCGGCTGACTCGGCAGACGAGCCGAGCGGCGAAGTGCTGGAGTCCCAAGACGTCGCTGGCTACACCTACCTGCGTTTGAAAACAGCCGCCGGCGAGGTCTGGGCCGCCGTGCCCCGCGCCAGCGTCAAGCTACACGAGCAGGTGCGGATCACGGGCGCGAACCTGATGCTCGACTTCGAGAGCAAAACCTTGAAGCGCACGTTCCCCAAGATCTACTTCGGTAGCCTCGCCAACACAGCCCCGGCTCCGAGCGCTGCTCCGGGTCCCGTGAACGGCGATGAAGCGTTGCCGCCGGGACATCCCCCGCTCGACTCGGTACCAGCCGACCCCTACGCCGACGGCAGCCCGCTACCGCCCGGGCATCCCCCCATCGATTCGCCTCGCCTGTAAGCGACGCTTGCAAGGGGCGAGCACCGCTTAGCCCGCTGCCAGCTGGCTCGGCGTGATGTGTTCCAGCAGGTACTCGGCGTCGCTGGCCACCCCCGAGAAGCGACCCGAGCCCCAGGTGTGCAGCCAGGGCAAACCCAGGAAAAACAGGCCCGGCACGTCAGTCACGCCGCGGTGGTGCTCGACGCGATCGCGAGCGTCGAACACCGGCAGCTCGACCCAGGTAAAGTCCTGATGAAAGCCCGTTGCCCAGATCACGCTGGTGATGTTCTGGCCGGCCCAATCCAGGCAGGCGGGTTCCTCGGCCGGCTCCCAGGGCGCCTCGTAGGCGGCCTCGACGGGTGCGGCCACGCCGCGCGCCGCGATGTGGTCATCGATGGCGCGGTTGATACTCCGGTACACGTCGTCGGCGTGGTCGAGGTGCTGCTTGAGCTTGGGCGCGAATTTCAGCTCGCCGCCGCTGACGCCGGTGACTGGCCCATAGAGCTTCATGCCTTCCAGCGCGAAGCGCCGCAGATCCAGATCGTGGCCGCCGGCGCGACCCGTGACGTAATGGTTGGCCCGCTCGCGCAGCTCCTCGGCATTGGCCTGCTGATCGATGGGCTTGTCGTAGTGCCCCATGTCCTCGAGCCACTCGACCACGTCCCGCCCCCGGTAGCGGCGCGCGCAGCGCGGCGCGCTACCGACCGCTAGGTGCACCTTGCGTCCGAGCAGGTGCAGATCCTCGGCGATCTGACAGCCCGATTGACCGGTGCCCACCACCAGCACCTCGCCCTCCGGCAGCCCCGCAGCGTTGCGATATTCCGACGAATGTAGCTGCTTCAGGGACGACAGCTCCTTGGCGTAGCCGGGAATACGCGGGCGATGGTAGCCGCCGGTCGCGATGACCACGTGCTCGGCCGTGAGCGACCCGGCCGAGGTCTCGACCTCGAAGGCGCCGAGCGAGTCCGTGCGCTTGACCGACTTGACCCACACGCCCTCGCGCACCGGTAGCTCGAAACGCCTCGCGTAGCTCTCGACGTAGGCCACGATGTCGTCCTTGCCCATGAAGCCCTGCGGGTCGTCGCCGGCATAGGGATGGCCGGGTAGACGACACTGCCAGTTGGGGGTCACCAGGCAAAAGGAATCCCAGCGCTCGTTGCGCCAGGCATGAGCGATCTGCTTCCCCTCGAGCACCACGTGCGACACGCCGCGCTGCTTGAGCAGGTAGCTCATCGACAGGCCTGCTTGTCCGCCGCCGACCACCACCACCGTAAAATGTTCCGGCTTGCGAGCCCGGGCGTCGCGGGCGCCGTGCTTGGTGAAGCCCAGCACTGTCACCTTGCCGCCCTTACCAGGCTGCTCGAGCGCGGTTTGCTCGATGCTGTGCAGCTGGTCGATGGCGGAGCTGCACTCGAACCCGTAGCGCGACAGCACGCGTTCCGAAGCGATGGTGAGCGCCGTGCGCACCCGGCTCACGAAGTCGTCGAGCTCGTAGGTCTGACCCACGCTCAGGTGCTCTTCGACGACGTACGAAGGCGAATAACACTCGTCAACCTGGCCACTCGGCCATTTCACGCGAAAGTGCAGCTCAGGCATGGCTCGATTCCTCACTAACGGGCGCGCGCCAGGCAGGCGCGAGCGCTTGATTCCGACCAAGCGACCCAGCCAGCTCGCCGTAGAGGCGCTCGTGCTCGATCGCGACACGTTCCCAGGTAAATTGCCGAACCCGCTCATGGCCAGCGGCCACCCGAGCGGCGCGCAGAGGTTCGTCGCCGAGCAGGCGCTCGACCGCGTCGGCGATGGCGACGGCGGAGCTCGGGGCCACGAAGCTGGCGCAGCCGTCGTCCAGGTATTCGCTGAATGGCTCACCGCTCGACACCACGACGGGCACGCGACTGGCGAGCGCCTCGAGCACGCACAACCCAAAGCCCTCTTGCAGAGACGGACATAGCAGCAGCTGTGCGGCGCCGTAGAGCGCGGTCAGCTCTTGCTCGCTCACGGGGCCGAGCTGCACGATGCGCCGCTGTACCCCGAGCGGCAGAGCGCTCCGAAGCGCTTCGAATTGCTGGCGGTAGGCGTCGTGCTCCCAGATACTCGCGCCGCCAGCGACGACCCAGTGCAGGTCGGGCTGACGAGCCAGCAGCGCAGCCATGGCTTGGAGCGTGGTAAGGCTATTTTTCCGCGGTTCGACGCCGCCCACGCTGAGCACGATGCGGCCACCGGCGGGAGCGAGCCGCAGCCGCTGCTGCTCGAGCGCGGCGGAGTCCGGCGCTGCGAAGCGCTCGAGGTCGACGCCGTTGCCGATGATCGGGGCGCGCCGTCCCAGCTCGCGCAGGACGTCGCGCTGGCTCACACGACTGACGCAGGCCACCGCGTCGGCTTCCAAGATCGAGCGTCGCTGACAGGCTCGCAGGTACGGGCTCTCGAAATGCTCCAGGTGATGGAGCGTTCGCACGAGCGGCCGCAGCTCGAGCCCGCCGCTGGCTTCGAGGAGACCGCTCGAGACCAGGCAATCTTCGGCGTGGTAGACGTCGTGTCGCGGTCGGAGCGCGCTCACCCCGGTTGCTACTTCGGCGATGCGCTGCCGGATCAGCGCATCGGGATCGGTGGGTGCTGGCCCAGCCGGGAGCAGCACCAGCTCGCACGCGACGTCGCGGTACAAGCGATCGCCCGCCTTTGAGAGCGCGTAGAGCGTGACGGCGTGCCCGCGTCGAGCGAGCGCCTCCGCCAGGTGCGTGGCGTGCACGACCGAGCCACGCGGGCGCGTCGAATAGCTGAAAATACCGACAGAAAGCATGGCGTCAGGCGCCAAAACCCGTGAGCGGCTCGGCGCCCAGGTCGAGGTACAGGTACTCCTGCTGCTGGTAGCGCAGCTTGAGCTGGCGCGAGCCGTCCACGCGCCCAACGGCGGCGCAGGCAACGCCCACGGCGTCGAAGCGCGCGCACACCTGAGCGACCGCTTCCGGCTCGACCGCGAGCACGAAGCCGAAGCTCGGAAACGCCGTGAGCCAGCGTAGCGGCTCGACCTCGCTCGGTGCGGGGATCGCGTCGAGCTCCAGCACGGCGCCCACCGCCGAGGTTTCGAGCAGCATGGCGAGCGAGCCGCACACGCCTGCCATGCTGATGTCCTTGCCGGCCGCGACCAGGTCCGCCTCGGCCAGCTCGGGCAGCACGGCCAGGTTGGCGCGCAGCTGCTTGGCCGAAGCGGTGGTGGCGGCGTTGAAGGCGCCGCCCGAGCCGCGGAAGCTGCCGCGCAGGTCGACTGCCATCAGTAGCGTTTGCCCGGCGCGTGCGGCATGGCTCGAGATCAGCCGCCGAGCGCGGCCCACCACCGCTACCGAGAGCAGCGTGGGACCCGCGACGCGCGCGGTGTGACCACCCACGACCGGCACCCCGAACAGCTCGCTCGCGGCCTGCATGCCCTCGAGCACGCGCTCATTTTCGCCCGTACCCATGAACAGCGTGTCGACCACCGCCCACGGCCGCCCGCCCATGGCCGCCACGTCGCTGAGATTCACCATGATCGAGCAAAATCCGGCAAACCAGGGGTCGGCGGCCACCAGCTCGGGGCGCATGCCCTCGGCCGCAAACAGCGTGTAGCCGTGCTCGTCGGCCAGCGCGGCGGTGTCGTCGCCGTTCAGCACCGGCTCGCGCGACGGAAACCAGGCGCTCTTGCCCGAGCCGCCCAGCACGCGCGACGGCAGCTGAATGTCGCGCTTCATTTCCAGCTCGGCCCGCGACGCGAGCTGCGCGCCGAGCGCCGCCAGCGAATGCTCGCCCAGCTTCACGCGACCCTCGCTTGCACGAGGCGCTGTCCCTGCTCGCGCGGTGGATAGCAGGCCAGGTCCGCCTGCATGAGCTGGTGCGCCAAGCCGAGCACCGACACCTCGCGCAGCGGGCGAAAGTGATGCCGCTCGAAGTAGCGCACGTTGCCGAGCTGCACTGTGGCCAGGAAGCGCTGGCAGCCCAGGGCGTGCGCCGTCGAGACTGCTGTCGCGATCAGCGAGGTACCGATGGCGCCGAAGCGACGAAACTCGCGCCGCACCCCGAGCCGCCCGCCGTACCAGGTACCGGGCTCGCTGCGGTAGATGCGCACCACACCCACCACCTGATCGGCCATGCCGGCGATCTGGCTCAGCGCTACGATCGGCAGCGCATGCTCGTCGTGCTGATCGAAGTCGCTCTCGGCAAAAAGCCCTTGTTCTTCGCTGAAAATAGCGCCCCTGAGCGCCCGGTAGCCGGCCACTTGCCAGGGCTCGCTGGCCACCTGGGCTACGACTTCGGTACCCAGGCTCGGTCGCACCGGGCGACCCCAGGGATTGATCGCGTCAAGCACGGACGGCCTCCCGCGCCTTGAGCGTCGAGCACGCGCCGCAGCGACCACAGCCAGCCTTGATGTCGCTGCTCTTCATCTCCTGCTGCGCCAGGATGGCGGCCACGCCGTCGAGCACGTCGCGCAGAAAATCCGGCTCGGGTGGCGGTTCGTGCTCGAGCGCCGTGCCGGCGATGGGCACGAAAGGCACCACGAACGGGTAAACCCCTAGCTGAACCAGACGCTCGCACATCTCCAGGATCTCTTGCCGCGTGTCACCCAGCCCGGCCAGCACGTAGGTCGAAACCTGACCGCGCCCGAACACCCCGACCGCAGCCGCGAAGGCCTCGAGGTAAACGGACACCGGCACTTCGGCCTTGCCGGGCATGATGCGCTGCCGGACGCGCTCGGTCACAGCCTCCAGGTGCAGACCCAGGCTATCGACGCCGGCTGCGTGCAGGCGCTCGAACCAGGCAAAATCGGCTGGCGGCTCGCATTGAGCCTGCACCGGCAACGCAACCTCGGCCTTGATGGCGCGCGCGCACTCGGCGAGCAGCGCCGCGCCACGGTCGGGAGTGCGCGGCGTGCCGGTGGTCAATACCGCGTGCTTGACGCCATCGAGCCGCACCGCCGCGCTCGCCACCTCGGCCAACTGCGCCGGCGTCTTTTCCGGAATCGTGGACTTGGCAGCGAGCGACTGGCCGATGGCGCAAAACTGACAGGCCGTCTCGCGGTGCCCATAGCGCGTGCAGGTTTGCAGCACCGTGGTGGCCAGCACGTCGCTGGCGTGCAGCGTCGCGATCTTCCAGTACGGCACGCCCTGATCGGTGAACAGCTTGTAGAACTCGGGCTGCTTGGGAAAGCCCAGCTCGGCGATCGGCTCGCCGGCGCGCAGCAGCAGCGCGCTTCGGCCGCCGCTCTGCACCTCCGCCGTGTACGGCGAGAGCGCCGAAGCGTGGTTGAGGATCGGCACCATCACGGTCTGGTGCATGAGCGTCACCGCCTTGTGGTCGCTGGGACCGGCGCCGCCGCTGCGGCTCAAGCCAGGACCATTGGAATCTACCCAGCGCACGCCGAGAGCCTGCAGCTCCGAAAGCAGCTCAGGAAAGTGGCGCAGCGGCGCTGTCTTCATCGACGACGGGGCTGCGATCGGTAGCGAGCGGTGCATCGCTGACTCCTGTTTCTGGCGATTGAGCGCGTTTTTCGCGCAAATGGGGTTGGGGTGAGCGGTCGATGAGCACGGACATGAGCTCCGGGCGGCTGTAGTGCCCGACGCTGTCCATCATGCGTTTTCGCTTCGCGACCAGCGCGAGATCGAGATCGGCCAGCACCATGCCCTCGCCGTCGGTGAGCGGCGGAGCCAGGAGCGAGCCCTCGGGCGAGACGATGGCGGTGAAGCAACCGCCGCGCAGCGCCTTGTCCAGCTTGGTGTCGCCCGCGATGGTCTTCACTTGCTCGTCCGTCAGAAAACCGGTCGAGTTGACGACGAAGCAGCCCGACTCGAGAGCGTGATGACGGATCGTGACCTGGATCTGCTCGGCGAAGATGTCGCCGACCAGCGAGCCCGGGAACATGGCGCAGTGGATCTGCTCGTGGTCGACCATCAACGCGTAGCGGGCGAGTGGGTTGTAATGCTCCCAGCACGCGAGCTGTCCGATGCGACCGACGCTGGTGTCGACCGCCACCAGGCCCGAGCCGTCGCCCTGGCCCCAGATCATGCGCTCGTGATAGGTCGGGGTGATCTTGCGCCGGGCTTGCACGAGACGCCCGTCGGCATCGAACAGGAGCTGCGTGTTGTACAGCGTGCCGTGGTCGCGTTCGTTCACGCCGATCGAAACCACGCAGCCAGCCTTGCGTGCGGCCAGCGCGATCGCTTCGGTAGTCGGCCCCGGAACCGTCACCCCCTGATCCAAGAGCAACAGGTGCTCGGCGCCGATCACCGCCGGCGCCTTGATGAAGGAAAAGTAGGGATAGTAGGGGATAACGGTCTCGGGGAAGACGACGAGCTCGGCCCCTTGCGCTGCCGCTTCGGCGATCTTGTCGCAGACCTTGCTGGTGGTGCCTTCACGGCTGAACAGCACCGGGCTCAGCTGCACGGCAGCAGCGCGGACCTTGCGCGACATCGCTAGACCGTCCAGGTGTCCAGGATGAAGGCGTTGTCCTTGCGGTGCAGCAGGATCAGGTCGAGCACGTCGAGCGGGTTGATCGGGGTGATGCCCTCGATCAGCGCTTTTTCGCCGTGGCCGTAGAGCGCCTGCAGCGCGAAGCGGCAAGCGTAGACCTTGCCGCCCTCGGCCATGAACTTGCCGATCTGGCCGTTGAAGTTGAGGTGGCCCGGGAAGGCCTCGTCACCGAGCTTGGGGAAGCCACGCTGCACGCCGAGCGTGACGCCCGGACCGTAGAGCAACACCGACGTCTCGAAGCCTTTGCGCTGGAGTCGAATCGCCTGCAGCAAGTTCACCAGACCGATCGAGCCTTCGAAGGCAACGGTGTGGAAGGTCACGAGCGCCTTTTCGCCGGGGCTCGCCTTCACGTCCTCGAACACCTTTTCTTCGTAGTCGACCAGGAAGTCTCCGGACTTGTTCATGGGGGCAGTGACTTTGGGCATCGGCTTCTCCGCGGTAAGGTGCGCGCCAGCGCGGCGCGCGTTGGTGCCAGGGCCCTAGTGCGAGCGGCGTGCCAAACGGCGCGCGCACGCGAATGCCTAGCAATCCGCGCTGCGGCGCGCGGGCGTGCGTGAGGCGAAACACGCAACAAGCTGCGACTCACCAAACTTGGTGAGCGAGGGCTCGGTTTTCTGGGAACGCGCGGGCTCCTGCGTTTCTCGGAAGTATCCGGGCGTAGCGCCTGCAGCGCGGCGCTCGCAGCCGAGCACGGCTCAGCGCGGCCGCTCGAGACCGAGCTGCTTCATGCGGTAAGTCAGCGTGCTGGGGCTCAGGCCCAGGAGCCTGGCGGCGCCGCGCTCGCCTGCGATGCGGTAGTCGCAGCGCCGGAGCGCATTGAGCAGATTGCGCCGTTCGAGCTCACGAAACGCGGGCTCCGGCAGCACCTCATCCGACTCCGCGGCGCCCGGCGGCGGCGGCGCTGCCGGCATTTCACTCGGCCGACCCAGCACCAAGCCCAACCCGAGCTCGGCACGATCGGTCAGCACCACCGCGCGCTCGATGATGTTCTGCAGCTCGCGCACGTTGCCCGGAAAGTCGTACGAGAGGAGCGCCTGCTCGTCGCTCGACGACAGGTCGCGCTCGGGCAAATGCAGCCGGCGCGCCGTGGTGCGCAAGAAACGCCGCGCCATGGGCAAGATGTCCTCGCGCCGTGTGCGCAGCGGCGGCACCTCGATCGGCAGCACGTTCAAACGATAGAAGAGATCGCGCCGAAAACGCCCCTTGTCGACCTCCACGTCGAGCGGCCGGTTGGTGGCGGCCACGACCCGGACGTCCACTTCGCGCGTGCGATCGTCGCCCACCGCCTCGAACGTCCGCTCCTGCAGCACGCGGAGCAGCTTGCCCTGCAGCTCAAGCGGGATCTCGCCTACCTCGTCCAGGAACAGCGAGCCGCCGTCGGCCAGCAAGAAACGCCCCTGCCGATCGCGCGCGGCTCCGCTGAAAGCGCCGCGCACATGACCAAAAAACTCGCTCTCGAACAGCTCACGCGGCACGCTGGCGCAGTTCACCTTGACCAGCGGGCCATCGCGCCGCCCGCTCAGATCGTGCACCGCAGCGGCGATGAGCTCTTTGCCCACGCCGCTCTCGCCCAGGATCAGCACCGAGGAGTCGGTGCGCGCCACGGCCTGCACCTGCTCGAGCACTCGCTTCATCTGCGGGCTCTCGGCGATGATGTCGCCGTGCTGCAGCGCGCTCCGCACCTCTTCGCGCAGGTAGTCGCGCTCGCGCTCGGCGTTCTCCTTCAGCTGCGCGATTTCTTCGAAGGCGCGCGCGTTGGCGATCGCGACGGCTGCGTGATCGGCGAACACGCGCAGCCAATCCAGGTCCGACTTCTCGAGCCGCCGGCGGCTGAAGAAGGCGACCACGCCCAGCACCTGCCCGCGAAAGCACAGCGGCTGCCCGGCAAAGCTCTGAATGCCCTCGGCGTCGGCCCAATCCGGCTTTACCAGCCAATCGCGCGGCCCACGCTGCAGCAGCAGCGGCCGGTTGTTGGCCGCGATGTAGCCGACCTTGCCGTACGAGATCGGGATCTTCTGGTGCCCGCCATCGGTGCGGTTCCAGCGCTTATTCGGATCGACGACCGACGCGCCGATGCTGGCCTTCAGCTCCAGGTAGGCTGGCTCCTGGTCGCTCTCGCGCAGCAGCCACACGCGCGCCAGCGCCACCCCGTCCCACATGCCCAGCCCCTGCACCATCTGCGTCAGCACCGAATCGGGGGAGCGCGCTTGGGCGACGGACAGCGCCAGCGACTGAAGCGCGTCGAGCTGCATGCGCCCAGCAGCCTGGCCTGCCCATGCCACCGCGAGGTAACGCCGATGTTTCCAGCTCGCAAAAGCTTGCGACGACTCACGACGGCCCAGCCTGCCAAGCCGCCGATCAGTCTTCGAAGCTCAGCAGCGCGTCCTCCCAATCCCCCTCCAGCCCTGTCCCAGCTGGTCCGAGCTCGAGAGTCGCCCCCGAGAGCGTCAGCACGCGCAGCGTGCCGGCCGCATACTGCAGTCCTCCGACGCGCGCCGAATGCCTGAAGCTGCTACAGAGCACCGTCGCCCACAGCAGCTCGTCTTG
>DATDEV010000839.1:0-3371 GCA_036522995.1 Polyangiaceae bacterium | reverse complement strand
AGCGCCTTCGCGCAGTAGCGTGGCGAGCTGCGTGCGCGCGTCGCGCACGCGCGAACGCACGGTGAGCTCGCCCGCGCCCACGATCTGCGCGATCTCGGCGACGCTGCGCTCCTCTAGATCGTGCAGCACGATCACCGCGCGGTACTTATCGCTCAGCCGAGCCAGGGCGCGGTGCAGCGCGCGGCTGCGATCGCGCGCTTCCAGCAGCTCGGTCGGCGTTGGCTGGTCGTTGGGCGGATCCTCGCCGTCCCAGTAGCTGAAGCGCACGCGCCAGCGCCGATACCAGCGCCGCTGGCTGAGCAGCACGCGATAGCAGACGGCGTAGATCCAAGTCGTCAGCGAGCAGCTGCTCGCGTCGTAGCGATGGATGCTGCTGAAGGTTTGCATGGCGGCCATCTGAATCAGCTCGTCCAGATCGTTGGCCGCAGGTCCGGCTAGCGCGCGCATGCGACCATGCACGGCCTCGTACAGCTGCCTGTCGCTCAGGCCGGTGGGGTTCGAGGTCGCTTTCAAAAGCTGGATTTCGATGAGTATGCTGCTTAACTGCCGGAGCAGTGCAATCTGAGCGGGTCGCGATGGGCGGGCTGAAAAGATCCGCGGTTTGGTGGGCAATGCTGCTCGGCGCCGTGGTGCCGCGGCCGGGGCTGGCGGCCGATTTTCCGGTGCGCATCGCCTGTCCGGAGTGGAGCGCCGAGGCAGTGGGCCAGGTCGAGGCGCGCATCCGCGTGTCGTTGCAGGCGCAGGGGCTGGGCGCTTCCACCATCGAGGTGTGGTGCGCGTCGGACCAGACCCTCCGAGTGCGAGTGGTCGCACCGCAGCGGGAGCTGAGCCGTTCGGTCGCCCGCCGCTCGGCCCGCGTGGAGGACGACGTGGTTTGGGCGGTCGAGGCCGCGTTGGTCGAGCTCGATCAGCAGGGGCGCGCGTTGCCACCGCCGCCGCCCGTCACGCCAGCGCCCGTCGCGGCGGCGCCGCCGCCGGTCACGCCAGTGCCCGTCGCGGCGCCGCCAGTCGTGGCAGCCCCGCGCCCGGAGCGCGTGAACGAGCTGGCGCTGACTCCGCTCGTCGAATACTGGACGGACGCTTGGGCGCTCGGTGGCGAAGTCGCCATGAGTCAAGGCAGCGCCAGTGTGCAGTACGGTTTGGCCGTCGCTGGGCGAGTCGCGAGCGGCGAACCCGGACCGTTTGCATTGAGCGAGCTCAGCTTCAACCTGCGTCTGGCTTTGACGCTGCCGCGCCTGGCGGGCTTGCGTCTGCAGCTCGGGCTAGGACCCAGTCTGCTCGTCACGACTCCGATCGATGACGCCTTCGCGGAATCAGCCACGACGCTGGCAGCGGGTGTGATCGAGCTGCTTGTAGCGCGGCCGTTCTGGCTCGGAAAGGTAGGACTTTCGCCAGGCATCGGCCTGCGTGCTTTCACTGCTCGTCGCAATGTGCGGGTCGACGGGCGCGACGCATTCGCGCTGCCGGTGCTGGCGCCGCAGGCGTCGCTAGCGCTCCTCTACCGGCCGTAGGCAAAAGCCAAGTGCCTCGAATCCGCCGCCCTTGGCGGGCTGCTGCAGCACGGGCCCACCGCGCTTGACCTCCCGGCCTCACTATCGGCACGATTGTGGGCCCTGCCGAGATGAGCGCGCGAATTCTTGTAGTCGACGACAGTCCCACGATCCGCAAGGTCGTGTGCTCCATTTTGGAGGCAAGCTCATTCACGCCGCTGCCGGCTCAAGACGGCCAGGAGGCGCTCGAGCTTTTGGGCGAGCACAAGGTCGATCTGGTGCTGCTCGACTTCGTGATGCCGCGCATGAACGGCTATCAGTTCTGCCGCGAGCTGCGGTCCAGAGAAGAGCTGAAGAATCTGCCGGTGGTGCTGATGAGCGCCAAGGGCGACAAGATTCGCGGCCAGTTCGTGCAGCAGACTGGCGCCATCGACGCCATCACCAAGCCGTTCGACGCGCGCGGCCTGGTGGCGGTGGTCGAGGGCGCGCTCAAGAAGCACGGCGAGGGCCGCGGTCGGCCGGTACCCGACGCCGAGTCGATGCCGTTCGAGGAGTACGAGCCGGGCTCGATGGAGAGCCTGCGCCCGAGTCGCACTAGCTTCAGTGAGGATCCAGGTCTGCGCCGGGTGCAAGCCGCGCAAGAGTTCGGCTCGGCGCTGGCGCGGCTGGTCACGCCCGAGCTGCTGAAGCAGCCCGAGCTGTTGCCGGTCGCCGAGGCAGCGGCGCTGGCCGTGCAACGCGCGATCACGCCCGAGAGCATGGGCGCGCTGTCGACGCTGGCTCGCGCGCTCAATTTCGGCGACAAAACCCGGGAAGTGCTGGCGGGCGACATCTCGGTGGTTTCGATCGCGGAGGTGCTGCAACTGCTCGACCTGCAGCGTCAATCTGGCGCGCTCAGCATGTTCACCAAGCACAGCGAGGTGACCCTCTACATCCAGAAGGGGCGCGTCGACTTCGCCAGCGCGCGCGGCATGCGCGGTGAGTTCTTGATCGGGCGCTACCTGGTCGAGATCGGGGCGGTCACACGCGAGGAGCTGGGCAACGTGCTCGAGCACCGCGGCGGCAACAAGCGCTTGATCGGCGAGCTGTTGGTGCAGCTCGGCATGATCACCGAGGAGCAGGTCAGGCGCGCGCTGATTCGGCAGACCTCCGAGCTGCTGTACGAGGCCGTGCGCTGGAACGTCGGACGCTTTGCGTTCACGGTCGAAGCCGAGAATCCCGCTGCCACCAAGGCCGCGCTGGGCATGGAGACGGGCGCCCTGGTCATGGAAGGCTTCCGGCGCGTGGACGAGTGGCGCTTGATCGAAGGCAGCTTCGACTTCGACGAGGTGCTGTATCAGGACCCGGTCGCCATCGAGCGCCTGGGCGAGGAAGCCAACCTGACCCGCCAGGAGCGGCACGTGCTCGAGGCCATCGACGGCGAACGCACCATTCGCGAAATCGTCGACTCCCTGACCATCAGCTCCTTCGAGCTGTGTAAGATCCTGTATCAGTTCCTGAATTCGCGTCTGGTACGCCGCAAGGCAGCGGCCTGACGGCGACCTGCACGTCTCGGCAGAAAAGATCGCGATCGGCCAGAGTGGAAACGACCTACGAAAATAACCGGCGAGGCCGGGCCACGCTGCGGCCAAGCACGGCGAAGTCGCGACAGCCTACCTGAGAACCTGCTCGCAACTCGAACCCGACAGTCGAAAATGGACTCGACGCGCCAGCAAACTGAGCGAAGGATTAGAACCACGTGATGCTCGCCGCCAGTCCTGCCCTACCCCTGAGTCGCGCGGGAGTGGTCGTGCGACTGAGCGGCGAGCTGCGCTTCCTCTCGGCGCAATCGGTGCGGCGCTTCGTACCTCGGCCGCCGCTATCCGACGTCTCCGGCACGGG
>DATDEV010000838.1:0-8505 GCA_036522995.1 Polyangiaceae bacterium | reverse complement strand
CCAAACAACGCGAACCGGGCGGCCGAGCTGCTTAAACGTTCAGCTCGGCCGCCGTCGCTTTCTCAGCACGGCGGTGGAGCTGTGCTAAGAGCGGCGGCGGAAAAATGGCCAGCGAGCGAACCCTTTGCATCATCAAACCAGACGCCGTCGAGAAGCGAAAGGCGGGCGCCATCTTGCAGCACTTGCTGGACCAGGGCTTCGAGGTCCTCGGCATGCGCCAGCTGCTGCTGTCGCAGCGCGCCGCCGAAGGCTTCTACGCGGTGCACCGTGAGCGGCCGTTCTTCAAGGATCTATGCGAGTTCATGACGCGCAGCCCGGTCGTCGTGCTCGCGCTCGCGCGTGAGAACGCGGTGCAGCATCTGCGCAGCGTGATCGGCGCGACCGATCCGGCCAAGGCAGACGCTGGCACGATTCGCAAGTTGTATGGCGCCAGCCTAGGCGAGAATGCCGTGCACGGCTCGGACTCGGTCGACAACGGCCGCATCGAGTGCGCGTACTATTTCCAGGGCTCCGAGCTGGGCTAATTCCGCCCAAAATCGGAGTGTGGGTCGCGCGCCAGGGCGTCGCCTGATAGACTGCTCTCGAGGTCAATGAAGAGCGGTCACCCGCCCTTGTCGCACGCGTTCGTGCGCGGTACGGCCGAGCTCGAGGTCGAGCGCGGTAATCTGCGCGAGAGCCTGGGCGGATTGCGCAACTTGGCGCAGCTGTTGCACTCGCTGCGCGTGGGCTCACGGCCGCTCAGCACGGTGCTGCCGGACGCTCGCGACGCCTGCGATCCATTGCGCCAATCGATGGGCGAAATTCTCGCAGCCGCGCGCGTGGCGCTGGGCGAAAACGAAGCCGCCGATCGCCTGCATGACTACGTGGCGCCGCGCATTCAAGAGCTCGAGACGGCCCTGACCGAGGCCAGCCAGCGTCCGCTCAGCGTGAAGCTCCGGCTCAGCCTGGAAGAGCGCGTGACGCGCCTGTCCGACGAGCTGGAGACGGCGCGCGGCCTGTTCGATCTGCTCGCCGACTCGATCGCCGGCCGCGCCATCCGGCTGGACGTGCTGGAGCTGGCGCGTCAGAGCTTTTCGGGGCCGCCGAGCGGCGCCTCGTGGCCGCGCGAGACGCTGGTGGCGACGCTGAGCGGCGAAGCGGAGGGGCTCGAGGTCGAGGTGAACCCGCGCGCCGCAACGGCGCTGATCGCGCTGGGTGTCGAGCTGGTGGCCGCTCCCAAAGACGCCACGCTCGTGCCGCACATTCAGGTGAGCGCCATGGCCGGCGGCGGCTGTCACATCGGCATCGAGTACCAGAGCGGCAAGTTGGGTGAGGACTTGCTGCTGCTCAGACGCGGCATCATCGCACCCACGCTGCCTTGCGTCGCGGCGGCCGCTCGCGCCAACGGTGCCGTGCTGGACTTCGACCAGGGCATGAGCCGGTTCTCGCTCAGCTTCGGCAAGGCCTTCCCCGGGCGAATGGCTGGCGAAGTCGGCTGAGTCAGCGCCGAGCCACGTTCCGACTTGCTGCGCCCGGGGGCACCGGGTAATCCCGGCCTGATGGAATACGCCGATTTGAAGGCGAAGGTCGAAGCCACCTTTGCCGACCGCGGGCTGCTCGCCGACTCCTCGCACAAGCAGGCGGTGCTCGAGACGCTGGAGCTGCTCGACCAGGGCAAGCTGCGCGTCGCAACCTGCGATGCGCCCGGTAAATGGACGACGCACGCCTGGATCAAGCAGGCGGTGCTGCTGTACTTCGCGGTCGTGCCGATGGAAAAAATTCCGCTCGGTCCGTTCGAGTTCTACGACAAGATCCCGCTCAAAAAGAACCTCGACCTGGCCGGCGTTCGCGTCGTGCCGCCCGGCACCGTTCGCTACGGCTCGTTCATCGAAAAGGGAGCCATCCTGATGCCCGGCTACGTCAACATCGGAGCCTACGTCGGCAGCGGTACGATGGTCGACACCTGGGCCACGGTCGGTTCGTGCGCGCAGATCGGCAAGGATTGTCACCTGTCGGGCGGCGTCGGTATCGGCGGCGTGCTCGAGCCGCCCGGCGCGCAGCCGGTGATCGTCGAGGACGGCTGCTTCATCGGTTCGCGCGCCATCATCGTCGAGGGCATGCTGATCGAACGCGAGGCAGTCATCGGCGCTGGCGTGGCGCTGACTGCCTCCACGCTGATCCTGGACGTGACTGGTCCCGAGCCCGTCGAGCTGCGCGGACGCATTCCGGCGCGCAGCGTCGTCATCCCCGGCACGCGCGCCCGCAAGTTTCCGGCGGGCGAGTTCCAAATCCCCTGCGCGCTGATCATCGGCCAGCGCAAGGAAAGCACGGACAAGAAGACCAGCCTGAACTCGGCGCTACGCGATTTCGGCGTTTCCGTCTGAAGCGAGCGCATGAGCCTCGCGCAGGACTTGCTCTGGCTGTGCTCGATTCCTTCGCTGATTGGCGAGGAACGAGCCCTGTGCGATGCGGTGCAGGCGCGCCTCGGCAAGCTGCGGCTCGCGGCTACCGTGCGACGCTACGGCGACTCGCTGGTGGTGCCGGTGCGGCGCGGAAGTGGTGGGCCGCACGTGGTGCTGGGTGGGCATTTCGACGTGGTGAGGACGGCGCACGACGGCGCGGTGCGCATCGAGGGCGACAAGCTATTTGCCCCCGGCGCAGCCGACATGAAGAGTGGCCTAGCGCTGATGCTGGCGCTGGCCGACAGCGAGCGGGCCTGGCCCGTCGATCTCACGTTGGTCTTCTACTCACGCGAAGAGGGACCGTACGCCGAGAACGAGCTCGGGCCGGTGCTGGCGGCCGACGCCGAGCTCGGCCAGGCCAGCATCGCGGTGATGCTGGAGCCGAGCGACAACAAGCTGCAGCTCGGCTGCGGCGGCTCGCTCCATGCGGCGGTCCGCTTTCGAGGTACGACCGCACACAGCGCACGCCCCTGGCAAGGCGACAACGCCATTCACAAGGCGGCGGGTCTGCTGGCGAGGCTCGGCGCGCTCGAGCCGATTCCCGACGAGCGCGACGGCCTGCTGTGGCAGAACGTGATCAGTGCGACCATGGCCAGCGGCGGGCGCGCCCGCAACATCATTCCCGACGAGCTGGAGCTGAACCTGAACCATCGCTTCGGGCCCAGCACCACGGTCGAGGTAGCCAAAAACAACCTGCTCGCGCTGGTTGGGGGCGAGGCCGACGTGGAGTTCGTCGACGTGTCGCCCTCGGCGCCGCCACTGCGCTCACACCCACTGGTGGCCGCCTTGGCGGAGAGCGGCGTGCTCGCGGTGGAGCCCAAACAAGCCTGGACCGACGTCGCGCGCTTCGCCGCCCTCGGCGTGCCAGCGGTCAACTTCGGCCCGGGTGTGCAAGCACAAGCACACCAGCGTAACGAGTGGACGCTCTTGCCACAGCTGGATATCGGACTGGCAGTGCTCGAGCGTTGGTTGTCGAGGATTGGAGCTGACCCGAGATGAGCCGGCGCTGCGCGTCGCCGTTGATATTGCTCGCGCTGCTCGGCTCGGCCTCGTGCGAGCCGCGTGCCGCCAAGGGTAGTCGCGGCCGCAGTGACGCGATCTCGAGCGCCAGCTCCGAGATGAGCGGACCCTCGTTGTTCTCGAGCGAGACGCTCACACCTGCCCTGCTCGCCCTGGGAGCGAAGACCGAGGGCAAGTGGCTGAGGCTGGAGATCCGCGCGCGAGAGATCGTGCTGCAAGCCGAGGACCCGCGCAGCCGCGGCGCGGTCGTGGAATACCACTACCGTGACGGCACCGTGAGTGAGCCCGAACAGGCGCGGCTGCGGGGCAAGGGGCAGCTCACCGACAACTTGTTCGACTCCTCCGAGGTAAAGCTGGCAGCCATTCCCGAGCTCACCCGTGAGGCGGTGCGACGCATCGACGCCGAAAACGGCACGGTGGAGCTGGTGCTGGTGCGACGCGACCTGCCCGAGCGGGACGAATTGAGGCTGCGCGTGTATGTCAGCAGCCCACGTCAGGGCGGCTACCTGGACGCCGATCGCAACGGCCAGCCGCTATAGCCAACCTAGCGAAGATCTAGTGTTTTAGCGGCCCCGCGCGCTGCCTGTAAGCCGCAGCGATGCCCGTGCGTTCTCCGAGCAACCCCACCGCTCGAAAGGAACCCCATGAGCTCGCTTCCCCGCACCCTCCTCCCTTGGCTCGGCTGTGCCGCACTCGCCGCAACGGCGTGCGGTGGGCCCACCCGCGATGCACCGCACACCGCCCGCAGCGCCCCCACGCCGGGCGCCGCAGTCGCTGCGGAGGAGTATAGCGCGAGCGCCGAGCCCTCCGCGCCGGCCGACAAGGCTGCGGCTCCGCCCACCGCTGCGCCGCGCAGCGAGTCCGCCGGCGCCAGCGCCGATCGCGCCTACCAGCCCGCGCCGGAACCCGAGCGACCGGGCCTGGGCACCGAGTGGGGGGAGACCCGGGAGAGCCGCGTGTCGTCGGCTCCCTTCGAGCGTCAGGACTTTCGCACGCCGCTCTCCAGCTCGAGCTTCTTCTACAACGACGAGTCAGGCGTGCGCGCCACGCTCGGCGCCGACTTCTGGCAGCGGCGCAGCGATGGGATCAGTGCCGCTCGCGGCGCGATCACGATCCGGCTGGTCGACGCCTCCGGCAACCCACTGCCGACATTCTCGTCGGGTGGCCGCAGCTACGTGCTCGGCAGCAACGGCTCGCGCTACTCCATCCGCATCCAGAATCAGACCGGCGCGCGCTTCGAGGCGGTAGCCAGCGTCGACGGTCTCGACGTCATCGACGGCGAGCCCGGTTCGTTCGAAAAGCGTGGCTACCTGGTGCAGCCGTGGTCGACGCTCGAAATCGACGGCTTTCGTCGCAGCCAGGACGCGGTGGCGGCGTTCCGCTTCGGCAGCGTCAAGGACTCCTACGCCGCCAAGCGCGGGAATGACCGCAACGTCGGGGTGATCGGCGTGGCCGTCTTCCAGGAGCGCGGCTCGAGCTGGCCC
Organism: Polyangiaceae bacterium; assembly: GCA_036522995.1. Lineage (GTDB taxonomy): Bacteria > Myxococcota_A > Polyangia > Polyangiales > Polyangiaceae > PMG-095. The sequence continues at coordinate 3,560 of DATDEV010000838.1, read as the reverse complement.
TGGAACGAGCGCGAGCTCCAGCGCCGCAACTCTGCGGACGCCTTCCCCGGCCGCTTCGCCCCCCCGCCCAGCTATTAAATAACGCTTACCCTGACCCTGGCTGGGAGACTAGCCTCGCTCGGGTGCTGCGCCGGGAAGTACTCTGCACTCTGGGCATCGTCACGCTCGCGCCGCTTGCCTGCAAACGCAGCGACCCGAGCGGCGCCGCGGCGGCCGGCAGCGGAACAGCGGCCGCCAGGCTGCGCGTGGCAGTCATCCCCAAGGGCACGACGCACGAGTTCTGGAAGGCGGTGCACGCCGGCGCCGTCAAGGCGGGCAAGGAGCTGGGCGTCGACATCGTCTGGAAGGGGCCGCTCAAGGAAGACGACCTCAAGTCACAGGTCGACCTGGTGCAGAGCTTCACCGCGCAGGGCGTGTCGGGAATGGTGCTGGCGCCGCTCAACGACTCGGCGCTCGCCGCGCCCGTCAGGACTGCGGTCAAGTCCGGGGTGCCGGTCGTGATCTTCGACTCGGATCTCAAGGGCTCCGATCACGCGAGCTTCGTCGCGACCGACAACCGCGCCGCCGGACGGCTGGCAGGCGACAAGCTCGGCGCGCTCCTCGGCGGCAAAGGCAATGTCGTGCTGCTGCGCTACCAGGAGGGCTCCGCCAGCACGCACCACCGCGAGGAAGGCTTCCTGGAGGCCATCCGCAAGTTCCCGGAGATCAAGCTAGCCAGCGACAACCAATACGGCGGCGCCACCACCGAGAGCGCCTTTTCGGCCAGCGAGAACCTGCTGCTGGCCCAAAATGCCGGCAAGGGGCAGCTGCAGGGCGTGTTCTGCCCCAACGAATCGACCACCTTTGGCATGCTGCTCGCGCTGGAGAAGGCCGGCCTGGCCGGCAAGCTGCGCTTCGTCGGCTTCGACTCGTCCACCAAGCTGGTGGACGGCGTGCGCAGCGGCAAAATCGACGGTCTGGTGCTGCAGAACCCGTTCAACATGGGCTACCTGGCGGTCAAGACCCTGGTCAGCCACCTGAAACGCGAAAAGGTCGAGAGCCGCATCGATACCGGCGCCTCGCTGATCGAAAAGGCAAACATGGACCAGCCGGACATGAAGGCACTGTTGTCCCCACCGCTCGCCGAGTGGTTGGGCGCCTCCCCGTGATGCGGCTCGAGCTGCGCGGGATCGACAAGTCCTTTGGTGCGGCCAGCGCGTTGCGCGATGTCTGCTTATCGGCGTCGAGCGGCGTCGTTCACGCCGTGCTGGGGGAGAACGGAGCCGGCAAGAGCACGCTGATGAAGATCTTGTCGGGCGCAGAGCGAGCGGACGCGGGTGAGCTAATTCTGGACGGCGCTGTGTTTAGGCCGGAAAGTCCGGAGGCGGCGCGCCGACGCGGCGTGGCCATCGTCTATCAGGAGCCGCTATTTTGCCGCGATTTGAGCGTCCGCGAAAACATCGTGCTCGGCAGCGAGCCGCGCCGCGGCCCGCTGGTCAGCCGGGCGCGCTCCAGCGCCATCGCCGAGCGCGCGCTCGAGCCACTCGGCGGCAGCCGGAGCCTGGGGCTCGAAACGCGGGTCGGCGATCTGTCGCCCGCCGATCGGCAGCTGGTCAGCATCGCGCGCGCGCTGGTCGGCGAGAGCAAGGTCTTGATCCTGGACGAGCCCACCAGTGCGCTCACGCGCGCCGACACCGATCGCCTGTTCGGGATCGTGAACAAGCTCGCGGCCAGCGGCGTCACCATCCTGTACATCTCGCACTTCCTGGAGGAGGTGGAACGCATTGCCCAGGAGTACACGGTGCTGCGCGACGGACGCTCGGTCGCGAGCGGCCGCGTCACGGGCACCACGCGCAGCCAATTGGTGTCGCTGATGGCCGGCCGGCAGGTGACCGAGCTGTTTCCGCGCTCGCAGCGGACGCGCGGTGAGGTGGCGCTCGAGCTGCGCGAGCTTTCGGGGCGCAAGCTGCCCCGCGCCGCCAGCTTGACGTTGCATCGAGGTGAGGTGCTGGGTATCGCCGGCCTGGTCGGCTCCGGCCGCACCGAGCTATTGCGCGCCATTTTTGGCCTCGATCCGCGGCCCAGCGGGCTCGTTTTGGTGGGCGGCGCAGCGGCGCCTGCATCGCCGGTGGCGCTCGCGGCACGCAGAGTCGGACTGCTCTCGGAAGATCGCAAGGGTGAAGGCTTGGCAGAGAGCCTGTCGATCGCGGAGAACGTCACGCTCTCCGGCCGCGGCTCGCTCGGTCCCTGGTTCCTGGCTTTACCCCAGCGCAGCCGCGAGGTCGCGGCGCGCTGGATCTCCCAGCTGGGCATTCGCTGCCGCGGACCGGAGCAGCGGGTGGGCGGACTGTCCGGCGGCAATCAGCAAAAGGTAGCGCTGGCGCGACTGCTGCACGAAGAGGTCGACGTGCTGCTGCTCGACGAGCCAACCCGCGGCATCGACGTGGGCAGCCGCGCGGACATCTACAGGCTGATCGACCAGCTCGCCTTGCAGGGCAAGGCCGTGCTGCTGGTCTCGAGCTACCTGCCAGAGCTGCTCGGCATCTGCGACCGCGTAGCAGTGATGGTGCGCGGCACCCTGGGACCGGCCCGGCCCGTGAGCGAGCTCAGCGAGCATGGCCTGCTGCTGGAGGCGACCGGATGAGCCAGCTCTCCGAGCTGCTCAGAAAGCCCTGGTTTGGGCCGCTGCTCGCGCTGCTCTGCGTGTACGGTCTGTTCAGCGCGCTCACGCCCGATACGTTCCTCCGCACCCTGAATCTGGTGACGATGCTGCGCCAGACGGTGGTGGTGTCGATCGTGGCCGTGGGCATGGCGCTGATCATCGTGCAGGGCGGCATCGACTTGTCGGTCGGCTCCACCGTGGCACTCACCACGGTGGTGGTTGCGAAAGCCCTGCAGCACGGCGCCAGCCCGGGCCTGGCCCTGCTGTACGCGCTGCTGCTCGGCGCTGCGGCAGGGCTGTTGAATGGCTCGCTGGTCGTCGCGCTTCGCATCACGCCCTTCATCGCGACGCTCGGCACCATGAGCGCGCTGCGCGGTCTGGCCAAGGGTCTGGCCGACGAGCAAAAGATCGACGCGCCGGCGCGAGGCATGGACGACTGGATGGCGATTCTGCCAGGAGAACGCCTCGTACCGGGGGGCGTCTGGCTCGCGCTCGCGGCCGCCGTCGCCTGCGCTCTGCTACTCGGTTACACCCGGCTCGGACGCCACGCGGTGGCCGTCGGCTCGAACGAGCAGACCGCGCGCTTGTGCGGGGTCTCGGTCGCGCGCGTGCGGCTGGCGATTTACGCGCTGGGCGGCCTGCTCGCGGGTCTGGCTGGGGCGCTCGAGTTTTCGACCCTCACCGTCGGCGATCCCACCGACTCCGTGGGCCTGGAGCTGGAAGCCATCGCCGCGGTGGTGATCGGCGGAGGCTCGCTGTCCGGCGGTCAGGGGTCGGTGGCGGGAACGCTGATAGGCGCGCTGCTGCTCACGGTGATCAAGGCGGGTTGCACCCACGTTGGCATGCCCAATTGGATCCAGGAGATCCTGACCGGTGGCATCATCGTGGTGGCCATGACGCTCGATCGCGTGCGGCAATC
>DATDEV010000837.1:0-2767 GCA_036522995.1 Polyangiaceae bacterium | reverse complement strand
TGCCGCGCCCGCCGCCGCGCCCGCCGCCGCACCGGTGGCCCTGACTCAGCCCGCCCCGGCCCCGGCTACCGCGCCGCTACCCGTAGAAGGGGGCTCGAAGCGACGCAGCAGGAGCGCCATGGTCATCGGCATCATCCTGGCGTCGGTTGCCCCGCTGGCGCTGCTCGGTTCGGTTTCGGCGGTCAACGAGCAAGTCGATTGCGACAAGGCGCTGGAAGATCACTACCCCAATCACATCGTGCCCAGCTACGAAAGCGCGGCAGTCGCGCGCTGCGACGAATACACGACCACCGCTTGGGCGCTGGGGATCGCTGGCGGCGCGATGCTGGTGGTGGGCGTGCCGCTGATCATTTATGGCGCCAAACCCATGCCGGCAGGGCCGCCGCCCGCGCAGGCTCGCCTGCAGCCCTGGGCCTCTCCGACCGGTGGTGGCTTGAACGTGCGGCTCGACCTGTAGCGGCTTCGGGAAAACGCCAGGAAACCAAACGCGCGCTATGCGGAGAGATAGCCATGGATCAATTGCCCCGCAGCTTGAGCTACCACCTGCCGGATTGGGTCTACACCGAGTGCGATCTCGAAACGCCTCGCGTCAGCGACGAGCAGAAGATGGACTTGGCCATCGAGCTGTCGCGCCGCAACGTGGAGCACGGCGGCGGACCCTTCGGGGCCGTGATCTACGAGCATGACACGGGCGTCGTGATCGCCCCCGGCATGAATCTGGTGATGCCGCAGGCGTCGTCGCTGCTCCACGCCGAGATCGTGGCCATCATGTTCGCGCAGGCGCGGCTCAAGAGCTTCACCCTGGCGTCCCATGGCTGCGAGCTGTTTGCCAGCACCGAGCCTTGCGTGCAGTGCCTGGGCGCAACGCATTGGTCGGGGGTGTCGAGGCTGGTGTGCGGGGCCACCGTGAAGATGGCGGAGGCAGCCGGCTTCGACGAGGGCGAGCGCGCTGAGAATTGGAAGGAGCAGCTGGCGGTGCGGGGCACGCCCGTCTTGGTCGGCATGCGGTCGGAAGCCGCCGGCCAGGTGCTCAGTGACTACGCTTCCGGCGGCGGCTTTCGCTACAACGCGCGCACCCCCGCCTCGGTTAGTTCGTCGCGCGGGTAGCGCTACGCCAAGCGCGCTCGCAAAGATCAGTGCGTCGTCGTGGACGGCGGCGGCGGCGGGATCGAATGAAAGCGCGGCTCGCAAATGGCCGCGAGCGTTTCGGCCAGGCGCTGCTGCGCGAGCGTGGCGTTGGGGCGCGGCGAGTGCTGTTGCACGTAGCGGGCGAGATCGCCGAGCGACAGCAGGCCGACCAGCACGCCGTTGTCGTCGACCACCGGCAGGCGCCGCACCTGGTTTTGCCGCATGATCTCCTCGGCGCGGCCCAGCTCGTCGTCGGGCGAGCAGGTGCAGAGGCTGCGCGACATGGCGCTCTCCACGCTGGCTTCACCCAGGTGCTTCCACTGCATGAAGGCGGCCATCGAGATGTCACGGTCGGTGAGCATCGCGAGCGCCTTGCGACCGGGCGTGCACACCGGCAAGCAGCCCAGATCCTTTTCCCACATCAGCTGCGCGGCGCGCGCCAGCGTGTCCTCCGGCGCGCACACGTAGACGCGCGTGCGCATCGCGTCGTGCACCGGTGCGCGCGAAGGGCCGCTTTCAGGCAGGTGCCGCAGCATGAAATCGCGGAACACACGCGCCACCGACACCGCCACCTCGCTGGCGCTGTCGCGCACGCTGCCGCTCTGCTGCTCGAGCGAGTGCTCGAGCTCGACCAGTCGCTCTTCCAGTCCTTCCCACTGGCGCTGCGCCTCTTTGCTGGCCAGGTGCAGGCGCAGGCGCAGCTCGTCGCGCAGCGCCTGAAACTCGGAGCCATCGAGAGCGGGCGAGGATGCCGGTCGGCGACTGGGTCGTGACATGACTAACTCATCCTTTCCGCAACGCGCTGCGCTGGCAATGTCTGCACGCGGTGGCGCGGAAATCCGGGCCACCGGGTGCGTGCTCGGCAGCGCGCTAGCCGAGATCGGCCTCGCTCGAATTTGCTTGCATGGCGGAGCGATGCCGTTCAGCTCAGCTGCCGCTCACCCAAGTCAGCACTTCGCCGAGCTGCGTCTCGGCGCTGGTGCCGTAGTAGCCGTGGTAAGCGCATTCCAGGGTAAAGAAGCGACAGTCGATGCCGGCGGCTTGCAGCGCGTCCGCGCCGGCGCGCATATTTCCCGTCGTTTCGAGCTCACCGCCGAGCACAGCCACGCGCACGGCGCGGGCTAGCTTGGTCGGAGAGGCCTTCATGGGCGGGCCGCCCAGCACCAGGCGTGGGAATAGCTTGGGATACTGCCAGGCCAGCTTTTCCGCGCGATCCGCGCCTTGCGAATAACCAAACAGCAGGGCGCCCTCGAGCGCCAGCTGCACCCGCTTGGCCTGACTGACGCTGGCGAGCGCTGCGCGCAAGCGGCGCACGATCGTGGAGGGATCATCGCGCCACTTGAAGCGCTCGCCGCTGCAGTGCGTGTCGCCGCGCAGCGCGAGCAGGGTGCCGTGCGCGCGAACGGCGCCGCGGAAGTAGTCGGCGGCCGCCACGTCGCCGCACATGCCGTGCAGGTAGATGATGACGCGCTGATCGCCGGCGTCGCCCGGCAGCACGTAAGCGGCGCGATCGCCCGGCACGTCGATGTCTTCACCCAGCGGCGCGTGCGGCGGGGCAGCAGGGACCGCGCCGTCGGGGCCGAGGGGCGGGACGGCCCAGCAGCGTCCGGCGTCGGGGCCCAGCTGGCTTGGAGCGCCA
>DATDEV010000836.1:0-10575 GCA_036522995.1 Polyangiaceae bacterium | reverse complement strand
CGGCCCAAGAATTCGGTTTGCAGCTCCACCGCCTTGTCGGGCAAACCGCGCCGACCGAGCACCTGCACCAGGCGCGCGATGCTGTCGGCGTCCTCCGGGTCGCGCTTGAGCACCTCGCGGTAGGCCAGCTCGGCGCGCTCGGCGTTCGGTAGTGACGTGTCGTAGAGCTCGCCCAGGCGGCGGTAGATTTGCGCCTGACGGGCCGGCTCCGGCAGGTGGCGCACGAGGCGAATGAAGGCTTGCTCTGCCGCGCCCCAGTCGCCTTCTTCGCTGCACAGGTCGGCGAAGGCGGCCAGCGCCTCCACGTGGTCGGGGTTGGCGTCGAGCGCAGCGGACAGCGCCGCCTTGGCTTGGTCACGCTCACCCACGTCGGCCAGCGCACGGCCGCGCGTGACCTCGAGCGCCACGCGCTCTTCGGGATCGGTGGTGTGCGAGAGCCGACGCTCCAGCAGCGCCGCCAGCTTTTCGCGATCGTTGCCGCTGACGTACAGCGACTGCAGGCGCACCACCGCGTCTTCATTGGTGACGTCGAGCGCCACCGCGCGCTCCAGTGCTTCGCGGCCGCGCTCGATGTCTTTGCCCTTGTCGAGCCACAGCACGCCGGCCTGGTGCCAGGCACTGACCTTGTGCGAGTCGATGTTGCTGGCTTCGCCCAGCGCTTCCAGCGCGCGTGCCGAAGCGCGGTAGTCGCCGCGCGCCTCCAGCACCTCGGCCAGCGTGGTCAGCACCACCAGGTGCTCGGGCACGATGCTGAGCGCGCGTTCCAGCGCCAGCTGCGCCTGCTCGAGCTGGCCGAGCCGCGAGGCAGCTTCGGCGGAGCGGAGCATGAGCGTGGCTTTGTCGGCCGGTCGCTCCAGGCGCTCTTGCAGCTTGCGCGCGACCTCAAGCGTGGTGGCGGAGTCGTCGGCGGCGCGCGCTTGCGCCTCGAGCATGCGCAGCGCCCACAGCCGCGGCGGCTCCTCTTCCAGGGCGCCGCTCACCAGCTCGCGCACGCTGCTCCAGGCTCCGTTGCGGATGCGAATGCGCGCGGCCAGGCGCGCGTGGGCGTCGGCCTCGCCGCCGCTGGTGAGCGTGGCCAGGCGCGCCGCGATCGGCTCGAGCTCCTCGAGCCGATTCGAGCCCACGTAGATGTGCTCGACGCGCCTGAGCGCCGGCAAGTAGTCCGGCGAGCGCTCCAGGATGGCGCTCTGCCAGAGCAGCGCGCTCGAGCTGTCGCCGCGCGAGCGATCGAGCTTCGCCAGTCGCTCGTAGAGCTCCCGCTCTTCGAGCAGGTTGTCCTGGCTGCTTCTGGCCTGGGCCAGCAGCGTCTCGGAAACGCGAGCCGCTTCGGGCGTGCCGAGCGCGCTTTCATCAGCTAGCACCCGCAATAGCTCGCCCGCGCCGAGCTGCACGGCCGCCTGCGCCGCCTTGCCGGTGGCCTCGGTGTTGCCGGCGCGTCGGTGCTCGAGCGCCGCTTGCGCGAATAGCTCGCGCTTGGTCTCGTCGCCGGCGCTCTGCCCGACCTGCTCGCGCCACGCTGCCCGATCTTCGTCGCTGCTGGCCGCGATGCGCTCGTGCAGCTCGCGCAGGCCGATGTCGCCGGGGCGCGCCGCGATGGCGTCCTTCAGCAGGCTGGCCGCCACCGTCATGTCCGCCTCGGCCACGAGCAGCGCTTCGCGCACCAGGTCGAGCGCGGTCTCGACCGGGTCCTCCGACTCGGTGCGGCGTCCGCGCAGCCAGGCGAGCAGGCGCTCGCCGTCTCCGCGTGCGCGGGCCTGCTGCTCACCCAGCCGGTGGATGAGCGAGAGCGACGGCAGCGTCTCGGCGGCCTTGCGCAAGAGCTCGTCGTAGCGTTCGGCGTCCTCCGGCCCGATGCGTAGCGCTGCCTCGAGCAGGTAGAGCGCCGTCTGCACCGGCTCGCCCGCAGCTTCGGCTGCTGCCGTGAGCAGCGCTACGGTCGCGTCGCGATCGGCGCGACCGAGCAGGGCGCGCAGCGGCGTCGGCGCTGCCGGCGTCTCCGCCAGCGCGGCCGTGTAGCGTTCGGCGGCAGCGTCGCTCGCGCCAGTCAGCTCTTCTGCCAGCGCGCTCGTCAGGCTCACGTCGGCGGCGCGCTCGGGGTCGGAGTCGGCCAGCGCCGCGACGCTGCGCAGCAGCGCTGGTGCCTGCTTGTCGATGCTGGCGAAGCGAAGCTCGAAGGCTGCGCCCAGGGTCTGCTCGGCATTGGCCTCGTTGAAGCGACGCACGGGCGCCCGCAGCCACGACAGCGAGCTCGGAGCCGCGACGCTTTCCGGTGGGGTAAAGGCAAGGCCGAGCGCCTGGGCCGAGCGCGCTGGCTCGGCGCCCGCGAGCAGCTCGCCGGTTTGCTCGGGTGACAGCGCGCCGAAGATGCCGGCGGCGAGTGGGCGCTGCTCCTCGCGACTTGCCAGCTCGAACGCCAGCGGGCCGAGCGTCGCCAGACCCTCGCCGCTGAGCGCGCCCAGCACCGCGCGATCCAGGGCACGGAAAGCCTCGTTTTCGCCCTCGTTGGCGGCGCGGATGCCCTCTTCCGAGCCTTGCTCGAGCGCGCGCGCCGAAAGGGTGCGCCGCGCCAGTACGTCGGCGCCACCGCCCAGCAGCCGTTCGAGCCAGCCCATCGCGTCGGGGCGCGTCTTGCTTTCGTGCGCCGCGAGCGAAGCGGCGAGCCACAGCGCCGCCGGGCCGATGCCGTCGATTTCGGCCAGGCGCGCCACCAGCGTGGCGGCTTGGCCTCGGTCGCCTTGCGCGAAGGCTTTACGGGCCTGCTCGAAGGCCAGGCTGGGGCTCACGGTGGTGCCGGGAGCGCCGGGCGCGGCGCCGCCGCGGAGCCGTGAGCTCTCTTCGGTGGCGCCCATCAGCTCGGCCAGCTCGACCGACTCCGGCCAGCGCATGCGTGCCGGGCCGGTGCCCTTGCTCAGCAGGTCCACCAGCTTGGCGACGTGGGCGCGCGGATCGTCGGTGCTGGCGCGCACGGCGAGCTCGAGCTTCTTCTTGCCGGTGGCGTCGTCCTTCAGCGCCAGGCGGTGCACCTCGGCGTTCAGGTAGGCGGCGTGCACGCGCGCTTCGGGCGTGGCAGCGCCGCGCGTCTCGAGATCGAGCGCGGTGGCGACGGCCTTCCAGTCTTGCTCGGCGGCGGCCAGGGCGCGCAGCTGACGACCGACGAGCGGCAGCGAACGCGCCATCGAGCTGGCTTCGGTCGCGACCTCGCGGGCGCGCGGGATGTCGCCGACCAGCGCCCACAGCTCGCTGGCGACGAGCAGCGCACGCGCCTTGGCGATGGGATCGGCGGCAGCCTCGGCTTCGGCCTCGAGCCACTCGGCGCGCTCGGTCCAGCTCTGAGCGTCGAGCGCGAGGTGCGCCGAGGCAGGCCGTTCGTCGGGCCACAGCGAGCCCGAGCCGTGAAAGTCGGGGGGCGGCGGCGTGTGTGACAGCGGAGCGCGAGGCAGCTCGGCGAGGTCTGCTTCGGCCAGCGCTTCGAGCTCGGCGTCGGTGAGCTCGGCCTCTGGCCCACCCGCGAGCTCGGTGCCCTGCAGCAGCGATTCGATGCTGTCGACCTGCGTGTCCTCGAAGCTCAGGTCGCCCAGCTGGCTGAGGGGCGACTCGCTGAGGGGCGACGACGTAGCGCTGTCGGCGCTTTCGACGTCATCGTTGTCCAGCTCCAGCTCTTCCAGGGACTCAGCGCTGGTTTCGAAATGGTCGTCGTTCCAGCCCGCGGGTGGCCGCGCCGTGACGCCCTGCGGGCTGTGCTCGAGCATGCCGTCGATGTCGTGCAGCGTTGGCATCGCGTGCACCCGGGTCACTTCATCATCCTCGAAGGGACGGCCTACCGGGTGGGTCGGCGGCTGGGCTTTGCCCAAACCGCGGGCGGGCGTGGGCGCGCGCGAGCCGGCCGGGCGCGGCACGGCGGACGTGCCACCGGGGCGCGGCACGCTGGACGTGCCGCCGGGGCGCGGGATGCCGGGGCGCGGCGGGTTGAAGGCAGGCGGTGGAGGCAGCGCCGGGACCGCCGGCACCACTGCGGCCGGGGGGGGAGGCGGCAGGAACTCGGCGGCAGGGGCCGCTGGCGCTGGCGTCTCGGCGGGCGGGGAGTCAGCCCGCCCCGCCTTGGCGGCCAGCTGCTGCAGCTCTTGCGCTACCACCGCGTCGACGCTGCCGACCCAGGTGACCTCGTCGTCGGCGAACTCGCGCGTCATCGGCGAGTGCAAGATCGGGCCTTCGGAGGGCGGCGGCTGGCTATCGCCGGGGGCGCCCGGGCGCTCGCTGGGCGAGGGCTTGGCCTGCAGTGGGGGCGGTATGTCCGAGAGCAGTGAGTCGAGCAGCGCGTCGGCCTCGAAATCCAGGTCATCGCCCAGGTCCTTGCCGACGCTGCCCGGGCTGTCGCTGCGGCCCGCGCCGCCCGGGCGCTTGTCGTCGGCGTCGGTCATCGGACTCCCATGCCGAGCTGCTCGCGCAGATCGAGGTAAGTGGGTGAAAGCACGAACGCGAGCAGGCGCTCGGCGCGCGCTCGCTCCTCGCGGGACTCGCCGACCGGGGCGCGCGAGGCGCCGCCGAGCACCCACGACACGTTGCCCGCCGCAACCGCCGCCATGCGATCGAGGCTCGACATGGCCGCGCGCACCCAGGCTTGCAGATCCGGCGCCTCGGCGTGCACGGCGCGCGCCAGCTCCGGCAGTTGCTTGCGCACGCGGCGCGGCACTTCCTTGGCCAGCAGGCGCTGAAACTCGCCCAGCATCGCGAAGGCCGGCGCCGGCAGGTCGACCTCTCCCAGTCGACACGCGGCCACCACCAGCGCCGCCACGTCGTCGAGCTCACGGTGCGCGAGCACACCGGTGCCACGCCGCAGCGCGTACAGCTCGCGCGCGACGGCTTGACGGTAGATTGGCGGCAGCGGGGCGGTCACGTTGGCACCGACCACGATAGCCGGTGTCTCGAGCGCGAGCGCGTGCACGCCGTTCGGGTCGCTACCGCCCACGTACAGCTCGAACTCGCCGATGCCGAGCGCCCCTGCCCAAGCCGCGATTTCATTGCGTATCGGCAGACCAGCGCGCGGGTCGACGCGCTCTTTCTTGGTGACTCCAAAGGCTTGCAGGCCGGGCCCCAAGGCGGCGGTGATGGTGGCGGCGATGGCCCGCATCAGCTCGGTGATGGCGCCGCGATCATCGGGATCGGCCAGGTGTGGCAAGTCGGCATCGTCGATGGCGATCTTAGGCACGCTGGCCACGCGTCGATCGAGCGCTGCCAGCTCCTTGTCGATCTCCGGAGTGCCGCGGCCGATTGCGCACAGCGCGCCGAGCGCCGCCTGGCGCTGCGGCATACTGCCCAAGAACTCGGCTACCTTGGCCAGCCACAGCACCCGCTGCGCATCGAGTGGGTTGTCGGTCAGGCGCGCCACCAGCGTGGCCTGAGCGCGGGCGAGCAGTGGCCGGGCGCTCGACTCGGGCAGGGCGCCGCTCAGCACCAGGTCGATGGCGTCGCCGTCGTCCGGCGCTTCCGCCAGTAGTTTTTCGACCGCCTGCTGCGCACGCTTGGGAGCCTTGAGCTTGTCGCGATACACGACGAGCGCCAGTCGCGCCGCTTCGATGCGGCCGTCGCGGCTATCGCGCTCGTTCATCAGCAGCTCGAGCACCGTGACGGCCTGCTCGAAGTCGCCGGCCTTGGAGGCGACGCGCGCCAGCCGCTCGCGGATGGGCAGCGTGGACAGCTTGGCCGCGTGCAGCGCGCTCAGCACCGTCAGCGCGCGCGCCGGGTCTTGCAGCTTGTTCTCGAACAGATCGACCGCAGCCACGCCGCTCATCAGCCGCTGCTGCGTCGGGGCTTCGGGGTGCTGGGCGAGCTCGGCCAGGTGCGTGGCAGCTTCCTCGAAGCGGCCGACCGTGATGAAGATCTCACCAGACAGCGCCAGCGCGCCGACGTGATCCGGCTCCAGCATGCGCACGTTCTCGAGCGCAGTGAGCGCGCCTTCGCGGTCGCCCTTGCCGCGCAGCACGCGCGCGCGTTCCCAGAACAGCTTGGCGATCTCGTCCGGATCCTCTGCCACCGCGAGCCGGCGCGAGATGAGATCCAGCAGCCTTTCGTCGTCCTTGCGCTGGCGCACGATGCGAAACAGGCGATCGAAAGCCTGCGCCTGCCTGATGTCGCGCTCGACTGCACGCGACAGCGCGAACTCGCCGCGCGAGGGATCCTTCAGCACGTCGAGCAGAATGCCGGCCGCCTGCGCCCAGAAGCGCCCGCCCGACGCCGAGTCGCTCACGGCATCACCGAGCGCCGCGCAGGCTTCGGCCAGCGTGCCCTGATCGCCTGCCGCCTCCGCAGCTGCTCGCAGGCCTTCCCAGCCAGCGATGTCCTCGGGATGAGCGTCGACGACGCGCCGGAAAGAGTCCAGCGCCATCGCGACGTCGCCGTAGGCCAGTTGGTTCATGCCGGCGAGCGCCGTGGCCAGCGGACCACTCTCGGGGCCGAGTAGCTCGCCGATCTCGAGCAGCGCGGCCGAGCGCCGCCTGGGATCGCAGCCCGGGCCAGCCAGCTCCAGGTTGGCCAGGCGAATCGCCGGCTCCTGCGACTCGGCGGGCGGGTCGAGCTCCATGCCCGCCAGCCAACTCACCAGATCAGAGCCTGCTGCGAGCGCCGCCGCGCTCGGGCCGGTCACGCGGCCCGCGAGCGTGCGACGTGCCTGCACTTCGCCGCTCAGGTCGCCGACCGCGGTGGCAGCGGCCAGCCACTCGATCGCCGCCGCCGTCGAACCATCCGCCGCCGCCCAAGCCGCCGCCGCGTCCAGCAAGCTCCGGCTGCCGAGGGCGCCGGGCTCGCCCAGCGCGAGCACGAATAGCGCCGCGCCAGCAGCGGCGGCTGCCGCGGTGCTGCGGCGCGACAGGGCTTTGAGCGCGTCGCGGCGCCGCTCGAGGTCGCGCGGCGAGCTGCCCCACAGGGCTTGCCCGAGCGATAGCGCCGTTGCCAGCTCTTCGGGGGAGGCGTCGTCCGGCTCGGTGTCGAGCGCGTCGGCCGCGGCAGCAGCGTCGCCGTCGCGCCCAGCTTCGAGCCCGAAGCGCTCGAGCGTCGCCACGATGCGCTCCTCGGCGCTCGCCGAGCCGAGCACGCGCCGGCGCGCCTGCAGGTCGTCGGGCGCCGTCGCACGCCGCGCCAGCCGCAAGATCAGCTCGGCGGCAGCTTCGGAGCGCGTCTCGGCCTGCTCGAAGCTGGCGAGCGCGCCCGAGCGATCGCCGCTGCGGAAGCGCAGCACGCCGGACTCGAGCCAGAGCCCCGCCCCCGCCTCCACGTCGGTCGTGGCAGACGCGGCTGCCTCCAACACCTCGCAGGCGGCCTGCACATCCCCGCTCGCCCGTCGCCAGCGAGCAAGCGCGCGCGCCACCACCAGATCACCCGGCTCGGCCAGGTGCAGCTGCTCCAGGTGCTCGCCGTAGGCCGCTTCGTTGCCTGCTGCGCGCAGCACCACGGCGGCGACTGTCGAGAGCGAGCGGGCTCGCGCCTCGTGCTGCGGGCGAACCACGTCGGCGAGCTGATCCAGTTGCTGCGCGGCGTCATCGAGCGCGGCGCCTTCGCTGCTGGTCGCGATGAGCGGTGCCACGCAGGTCGACAGCACCTGACCGAGCCAAGCGCTCTCCGGCAGCTTGGCCATGCTCTGAAAGGCCGCCAGCGCGCCCGCGCGATCGCCGCGCAGCGCTCGCGCCCGGCCCAGCTCCAGCCACAGCGCGGCAGGCTCGCCTTCGCCGGCGCCCTGCGCGATGAGTCGGCGCGTCGCCTCTTCGTACCAGCTGGCGTCGCTGGTCAGGGTAGCCAGTAGCCGCGCCAACCGACCGACCAGCGCGGGTGGCGTGCCCGACAGCGCCGCTTGCGACAGCGCGAGCTTGGCGCCTTGCGCGTCGCCGACCGAGCGCGCGAACACCTCGGCGCTCATCAGGTAGTGGCGTGCCTTCGCGGCATCCGAGGGCAGGTGCTCCGCCGTGCACTCGAGCGCGGTGGCCAGCGCTTGCGGATCGGTACCGCCAGCCAGAATGTCGAGGTAGAGGGCGCGGGCAGGGATGCTCGACGGATCGGCTACCAGCGCCTGCTCGATGGCCGCGCGTGCCCCGGCCGAATCGCCATCCGCGGCGGCAGCTTCGGCGATCCGCAGCTGTAGCGCAGCCGCCAGCTCGCCCTTCACGCCGCGCTCCAGCTCGGCGCGAGACAACCGCGCCGCGGCGGTCGTGTCACCAGCCACCTCGGCCGCGTGCAAGCGCGCGCGCACGAGCAGCGGCTCGCTCGGCAGTAGCTCGAGCGCCTGATCCAAGAGCGCGGTGGCACCGGTCACGTCACCGCGCGCCCGCTTCTTGTCGGCGGCGAGCAGCCAGGCGTAGGCCGCCTGGGCAGGGCTCCGTCGGTAGCGTGGCACGCCGACCTTGTCGGCCACCTCGGGGCTGGTCAGCGACAGTGCCATGGCGTCGGCCAGCGCTTCGAGCGCTCGTTCCTCGACGTCCGGGGCGGTGTTTTGACGAGCGAACGTCGCCAGCGCCTCCAGCGCCTCGAACGTCGCCTGCGAGCCGAGCCCGACGGCTTCTTCGAGCGCCTGGCGGGCGGTGACGGTCTCGCCCCCGAGCGAGCGCAGCTCGCCGAGGTCGATCAGCAGCAGCGCCTTCCACAGGGGGTTGACGGCCAGCCGCGCGCGCGCTGCCAGCGAGCGGTCGCGCAGGTCGCCGTCGGAGGTCTTGCCCGCTGACAGCTCGAGCGCGAGCCACAAGGCGGCGTCATCCGGCGACTCGTCGGCGGCCTGCTCCAGCAGCATCCGTGCCGTCCCGTCGTCGCCCTCGTGATCGCTGGCGAACGAGGCCTGGTCCAAAAGCGCCCGCGCCCGCTCCTCCGGGGTTTCGGCCACCCGCACCAGGCGCTCCAGCAGCTTGCCCAGATTCTTGTAGGACTGCCGCCGCTCGATGATCGCGATCAGCCGCTCGAGCGGCTCGCGGAAGTCCGGGTCGGCATTGACCGCGCCCAGCTGGTCTCGCGCGGCGCCGGCCTCGTCGCCCAGCGTCTCTGCCAGCACGCCGAGCTCGTGCAGCAGCATCGCCTTCATGGCGCTGGAGTCCGTGGCATCGTGCTCGGCGCGTAAGCGCTGCATCACCGACGTCACCAGCGCGAGGTCCGACGGTGCGGCCTGCACCTGGGGAGGCTTGCTCGTACTCACCATGAATCCCGGGGGATCATCGGGACTTTAGTCCCGTGACCTCGACGGTGTCACTCGTTACGACGCACCACCCAGTAGCCTTTGGGTGTATCGATCGGCTCGGGGTGGACTTTCCCCTTCTCTAAGTTGAACAGGTAGTACTCGATTGGGGGCTCGAGCACGCCGCGTGGTACGCGCCCCGCGTCAGTCGTCGAGCCGTGATCACCTTTCGCGACAGCAGCCGCAAAGTCCTTTTGTGCGAGCTCAATGAGGTCTTGCGCTAGCTTTCGTGCCGCTTCCTTGCTGCGTGCGTCCCGGGCTGCGCCCTGCGAGCCCTGGTAGGCGAAGATCGCGGCCCCGAAGCCGATGCGCGCCGGAGCGCTGGCCGGAAGCTCCGGAACCTTCCCACCGTCCGGAAAGGTCTCGAAGCCCTCGGTGACGACTCCCTCATGGGGCACGCCGCCGCCGACCTCGCTGGCGGCGCTGCCGGCCGGCGCCGCGCTAGCCACGGCGCTGGCCGACGGTGCTGCCGCCGTACTGGCCTTGGGGGCGGCGGGCGCGTGCTCGGGAACGCGCTTCGGGCGGAGCCCCAGCACGACGGCGACGGCGAGCGCGGCGACGAAAAGGAGACCGACGGTGACGCTTGTGGTGCGCTGCATGGGTTTCTGGGGCCCGCGGTTAGCACGGAAGGACCGCCGCACAGAAGGGAAGGCGCTAGAGCGTTTCGTTTTGAGCGTAGGTGCTGCTAGAACAGGCCTTCAGGGTACATGTTCAAGGTCGAGTGCCCGGGCTGCAAAGCTCCCTATCAGGTGGATGAGCGCAGGATCCCGTCAAGCGGGCTCAAGATGCGCTGTCCGAAGTGCGGCACCTCGTTCCGGGTGGACCAGCCGGCGGATGCTCGGCGGACCGGTCCCAGCCCCGTGCTGGGCATTGGCGAGTCGGCTCCGCCCCCGGCGGCTCCGGCCGATCCCAGCAAGGGCACGATGGTTGGCGTCGCGCCCCCGCGAGCGGCCGCCATGAAGGGCACCATGCTAGGCGTCGCGCCGGCCACCACGGCGCCTGCACCTGCACCTGCACCTGCACCTGCACCTGCACCTGCACCCCCGCGTGCGCCTGCGCCCGCTGCAGCTCCGGCTCGAGCCCCCGCACCTGCCGCACCTGCCGCACCTGCCGCACCTGCGCCGCCGGCGCGCCCGCCGGTACCACCAGGGCGCCCGCCGGTACCGCGTCCTGGCCAAGCCGCGCCGTCGCCTGCGCCTGCGCCAGTGCCCTCGCCGGACCTGCCCGCTGTGGCGCGCGGCGGCGCTGCCCCCGGCGCGATCGATCTACCGTCGATTTCGTCACCGCGTCAGCCTGCGACTCAACCCGCCCTGCAGCCCAGCCCAGTGGTGGATCTGCCCGCCGTAGGTAGCAGGAGCCCTGGCATCGAT
>DATDEV010000835.1:0-2060 GCA_036522995.1 Polyangiaceae bacterium | reverse complement strand
GATGCGCTTGAGCTCGGTGGTCAAGATACGCAGCGCGTCGTAGCTCGTGGCATCGAAGCAGGCTTGCCGCGCGGGCTGCGGCCGCGGCGCGGGCGCCGGCAGCTCCGCGCTGGCCGTCAAGTCGCCCGCCTCGACGATGCTTGCCAGGTCGAGCAGCAAGAAGCGCGTCGTGCTGGCTCCTGGCTCGCGATACGCCACGCTACTGCTCGCGAGCAGCCGTAGCCAGGATGCGCGCCGCAAGACTCGATACGACTGCGCCGCCGCTCGCTCCAGATGCCTGCAAACGCGCGGACCATCCCAATCCGCGGCCACCGGCTCGTCCTCGAGGTCGGCTTCCGCCTCCTCGGGCGCCGCCAGCACCAGCCGCCGCGCCAGCGCGAGCGCCACCTGGCGCGGGCGTCCACTGCGTGCGGTCGCGCCTACGGGGACGGTCGCGCTGCGAGCGCCGAACAGCGCGAAGCCCTCGGCAAAGCTGGCCTCGTCGGGTGCAAAGCGCAGCGGCGCCCCGACGCACGCCGCGCGGCGCAGCGCCGTTGCCGCCTCCCCGGCCAGCAGCTCGCTGAGCGCCCCCAGCGCTCGCACCGCGTAGCGCGACGACAGCGGGCCGAAGCGATGACGCTGGTCCGGTGCGCGCTCGGCGCTCGTGAGATCCGCCGCCGCAAACCAGATGCTGCGCTCGCCGAGCAGCAGCTGCACGTTGTACGGCGGGTTGACGGTCTTGATGGTCTGGGTCTCGAGCAGCGCCGCCTCCAGCGCGCTCGACGTGGCCACGAACGCGATGTCACTGACCTGAGTCAGCATTTCGAGCGCGCGTTCGGTGGCGCCGCTGCGCTTGGTGAAATGTGAAGCCACGCGCTTCTTCAAGCTGGTCGCCTTGCCGACGTAGAGCACGTCGCCGTTGGAGCGCAGCATGCGGTAGACGCCAGGCGCATCGGGCAATTCGCGATAGCGGGCCGGAGCCAGCGGATAGCGCCGCTTGCGCGGGGTCGCGGGTCGCTCAGCCGAGGCCAGCCAGCTCGTCAGGTCGCTCCAGGTGTGAACGTCACGCCCGGCCAGCTCGCCCACCAGCTTGCGCCAAATGAACGCCGTCGCCTGCACGTGGCCCAGGCTGCGCCGCTCGAGGTGCAGCCCATGCCCCAAGAATCCCGCTAGGGCGCGCAGATTGCGGCGCGGCAGGTCCGGATACAGCCGACACGCGATGGCGTGCACGCATACCGCGTCGAGCGGAAACGGTTCTGCCGGTGCGAAGCGCTCCGACCAATCACGCAGGAACGACAGCTCGAAACGCGCGAAATGAATCGCCGCTGGCGTCGGCTCGGCCGTGCGCATCAGCTCGCGCAGGCGTTGCCACGCCTGTTCGGCAGGCAGCGCGTTTTCGAGCACGCTCTCCTGAAAGCCGGTGAGCTGGCGCACCTGGGCCGAAACCCGCACTCCCTGCGGCGGCGTGATCCAGTGCGCGACGGCTTCGGCTTCGCGCTCCGGCTGGCTGGCGCGCACCACGCACCAACCGAGCTCCAATACCACGCCGTGCGCTGGCGACGCCCCGGTCGTCTGGCAATCGACGACCAGCACGTCCAGATCGAGTAGCGCTGCGGACACCCTCACCATCTATGGCCGCCCTCGCGGCCTGACAATCCGGGCTAATTCCCCGGCGGAATCGCCAGGATGCCGGCCATCGCGTCCTCGTTCGGGTCGAGCGCGGGCGCTGGCGTGACCGAGGAGCTCGGCACGTTCGTGGAAACGTCGGGCTCGATGATCGTGTAGCCACTTTCCGCCTTCGGGGGCTTCGGCGGATGCGGCTCCTTGGGTGGATGAGGGTGGCTGCAGGAAAGCAGTAAGGAAGTGACGACCAGTGCGCGACTCGCAGCGCCAAGCATGGCGACGCTCGAATGCAGACCTCGTTCCAGCGCCTGCTAGCTGACGGAAGCGCGCGGCGCCGCAGCGAAAGGCTGACTGGCGCTCGGCCCGCTTGGCGCACGCAGGCCGCCTAGCCCCAGAGTCGCGGGGCACAATGTCGCGTTGCGGCGGACTGGAGCTGGAGGTGGGTCAGGACGCGGCCG
>DATDEV010000834.1:0-9112 GCA_036522995.1 Polyangiaceae bacterium | reverse complement strand
GCCGCCCGGAGTGGCGCCACCGGGCGGCGCCGTGGCGCAACCAGCCGCGCCCAAGACGGGCGGCTCCGCCGTGTACTTGACCGACAAAGAGCTGCTCGAAGCGCAAAGCGCCACCGACGACGGCGAAGTCGTCGAGTAACTCGTGTCGGCTCAGGCACGCATCGCGCGCCCGGATTTTTTCACAGGGAGATCGGGAGAGCGGGAGTCGTGCGAGGACCAGCGGGGGGCGCCGATTCGATGCGGCGCTCGCGTCGCGGTGTAGCGAAGCCGTTACGTTTCGAGAAGTGGCAACGCGATTGCCGTAGCAGCGCTGCGCCCAATTCACGCTCGCACGACTCCCGATCTCCCGTTCTCCCTGTAAATCTCGCAGGCGCTCGCCACGACAGCCCAGGATGGAAGCAGCCCGAGGCTCAGCGCAAATTGCGACTGATGCGCAGCCTGAAGATGGACCCGTGCGGCAGCGCGTCCTCGACGGTCACGCTACCGGCATGCGCTTCGGCGATGTGTTTGACCAGCGCCAGCCCGATGCCGGAGCCGCGAACTTGCTTGCCGCTGGCCGTCTTGCCGCGCACGAAGCGCTCGAAGATGCGCTTGCGATCTTCGGCGGCAATGCCCGGCCCCTGATCGACGACGCACACCTCGGCCTGCGCGCCCAGGGCTCTCACCTGCACCGAAACGCACTTGCCCTCCGGCGCATACTTGAGCGCGTTGTCGACCAGGTTGATGACCGCGATCTCGATCGCGCGCTCGTCCAGCAGCAACTCCGGAACCTCCTCGATGTTCAGCTCGAGCGTGATGCCGTCGCGTTCGGCGCGGACGCGACAGGCGTCCACCGCGCGACCGACAGGCTCGGCCAGGCGCCCCGCCGAGAACTCGTAGGCCGCCTGACCCCGCTCGACCTTGGCGAAATCGAGCACGTTTTCGATCAAGCTATTGAGGCGGTCGCTCTCGTTGACGATGATGGAAAGGTACTGTTTGCGCTTCTCTTCGGTGTCGGCGCGACCCGTTTGCAAGAGCTCGCCGAACATGCGCACGAGCGCCAGCGGCGTCTTCAGCTCGTGCGACACGTTGGCCACGAACTCGCTCTTGAGGTTGGACAGCCGGCGCTCGCGCTCGGCCGCGATCAAGATCACGAACAGCCCCGCGATCACCACCACGCTCGACAGCGCGACCAGCACCATCTCCAGCACGCGGCGGCGCGCCACGGCGGCAGCCAGCTCCTCGGCGGAGTTCATGGTCACGTTCAGGGTCCACTTGTAGAGCGTGGTTTCGAACTGGCGACCGAGCGTCAGGCCGCCGCGGCCGAGCGGGGGCCCGAACACGATCTTGCCGTCCGAATCGACGATGTTCACGCGGCTCTGCTGCACGTCGGAATACAGCGACGGAAAGACGTCATGCACGATGCGCGGCACGTCGTGCCACACCACCACCAGGAAGTGGCGCTCAGCGACCTGTTGCTCCCAGTGGCTGAGTAGGTAAGCCTTTTCGCGCTCGACCTTGTGCAGGTGTCGCAGCTCGTCGAGCGGAGTCTTGTCCAGCTTGAGCTCCGGCAGCAGCCGTTGCACCAGCAGTCGCCGCAGGCGTTCGGTCTCCAGCTCCGAGGCACGCGAAGCGAGCGCCACGACGTTGCGCGCCGACGACCCGAGATCCAGCAAAAACACGACGCGGACGGTGGGGGTCGAGAGTGCCGCGGTCTCCAGCCACTTGCCACCGAAGCCCTCGCGCTCGGTCAGATCGAGCACCGAGCGCACGGCGTTGTCTTGTTCGATGATGCGCTTGTCGAGCCGGTCGGCACGTTCGTTGGCGAGCGACAGCGTGGCCTCGACGACCGACTGTTCGCGCAGCTTTTCCAGCTGAAAGCTGGACCGGAACATCACCCCGGACAGCACCAACACCGCCACCACGATCAGCGGCAGCAGCAGGAACGTCAGTAGTCGCTCGCGCGGCGTACGTTCCGTGGCCATGAGCCTCAGCCTCCGGCTCAGCGCCGCAAGATGACGTCGGCGTCGAGCACGAGCGGACGGTTGGCCAGGAACTGGGCGAACTGCTCACACACGTAGTCGATCGCGTTCTGCTCGGTTTGGTGGAATGGCGCATCCCCCGAGGGGTTGGCGATCTCGAGCAGCCCCAGGTAGCGGCCGCCCAGACGCACGGGACAGCACAAGGCCCGCAGCGGCTTGACGCCCAGCGCCTGCCAGCGCTCGCCTTGGATGCGCGGATCCTTGGCGGTGTCGTGAATCACGACCGAGCCGTGGCGGCGCATGATGGCGGCGAAGAACTCGTCGGCATCCGGGGTGCGCTGGAGGATGGCCTGCATCGTGCCCGGTCCCTTGGCGCGCACCACGACGAACTGTCGTTTGTTGATGTCGAAGACGTGGATCAGCACGCCCTCGCACGGGACGATCGAGTCCACGGCTGCCAGCACGAACTCGGCTCCGTCGGCGATGCCCGACATGAAGTGCAAATCGTGCATCGTCTCGAACAGCTCGCCGATCAGGTCCTCGCCGGCGCGTCGTCGCACGGCCGCCAAACGCGGCCGCGACGAGCGCTTGCCGCCCGGCTGCGAAGACAAGCGCTCGCGCTGACCCGGCACCCCCTCGGAGGGCGGCGGAGACGTCGAGTCGAGCGGAGCAGCAGCGGGCTCAGGCGCAGGCGCGGAGGACCCAGCAGGAGTGACGAGCGGGATGACAGGTGTGCTGGTCGCTGGCGTCGGCGCCGGCACTGCCACTGCCGCTGGTGCTGCCTCTGCTGCTGTCACTGCCTCTGCTGCTGCCGCTGGTGCTGCCACTGCCTCTGCTGCTGCCACTGCCACCGGCGCGGCCGACCCTGCCACGCTGATCACGGCCACCGGAACGATCGAAGGCGGCGCGATGGTCACGCGCGCGGGTTGAGTGCCGTCGAAGAACGGGAAGGTGAGCACGGGATTGCCGCGCCAATCCTTCCAAGCCAGCGTGCCCAGCGGGGGTCGCTCCGGACGCTTGTCGAACTTGTGATCGAAGACCGCGAGCTGTACGAACTTCTGCCCCGGTCGGTTCGCAAGCTCCTTCGACACTGCATTGAAGCTTGCCCAGAGCAGCGACTCCACCGAACCGCGCGTCACGCCGGGGTCGACCAGGTACGCCACCTCGCGGTAGGTGATGGGGGATTCGGGCGTCGGTTCTTCTTGGCGCTTGCGCAGCACGCTCGCCGGCGGCGGCATGTCGATGGCCGCGCTCGGTTGTGTGAAGGCCTGGGGAGGCAAGGCCGCCACGGCGGGTCCGAGCCCCTTCGGAACCGGGGGGGCGGGGGGAATGGCGTCCATCGGCACCGTAATGCCGGCCGCGCCCTTCGCTGCCAGCGGTCGAACCGAGCCTTCGGGGCGGGGGGGCGCGACCGAAGGTGACGCGGACTTGGCCTGCGCGGCAGGTGCGGCGGGTGCAGCCGGCGAGAGAGCGCTCGAAGGCACTCCGGCGTAAGGCTCCGCGTGCTGGGCGAACGTGACGGCGACCGCTTCGGCGGCTGCCGGGGAGACGAGCGGCGACGCGGGCGCGGCAACCGCGGGCGCGGCAACCGCAACGACGGCAGCGACAGGCGCGGGGGCAGTAACAGCGACGGCGGGCGCGGGGGCAGTAACTGCAACGGCGGGCGGGGGCGCGGCCGACGCTACCGGTGCGGCGACGGCAACGACGCGTGCGGGCGCCGCGGATGCTACGGGCGCAGGTGCAGGGACGGACGCCGAGACGGCCGGGGGAGGCACCGATTGGCCGTTCAGGTGTGCCGTCTCTGGACGGAACGCGGACTCGGGCGGCAGCGAGCTCAGCGCCGCGTCTTGCGGCGCCTTGGCCACGAGGTAGCGAAGCTTTTGCTTGGGATCGACGGCGCGGAAGCCATCGTCGAGCAGCTCGATGGAGAACTTGGACAGCGGACCGCTATCGCCGCGCAGCTTGCGCGCCTCCTGCAACGCCGCCTGCCACTGCTTGGCCTCGACGCAATACTTCTCGTCGGAACCATTCTCGCCGACGCGAGAGACCTCAACGAACCATCGCATCAAAATTCAGCGCCGAAGTGACCTGTTACCTGAACCCATCGCCCGAACCGGGCGGGCCTACTGCACGCCAGCGTGCGGCCGATTAGTAGAGCGCCTCGCGCGCGACCCCGCAAGCGACAATGCCTAAAAAACACGTACGGCTGTCTCGTGGTTTTTCAGGGCCCCAGCCCCGACAAACCACTGTGGATCCGCCGGGAGCTAAATCGGTCAATGCGGTGGGCGGCGGGTTCATTTGTGCAAATGGGTGCATGGCGGGGCTGCCTTTTGGGTACCAGTCGCAATTTTGCGAGCGCAAGCGCGGCTGCGCTGGGGCTCCGGCCAGCGGACCCGCGCTCGCAGAGGCAGCGGACAACGTAGTACAACGCGCCGAAACGTGACCGATACGCTCCTTGCCCGCTTGCGCCCGCGCCTGCACCGGCTCGCACCGCTCGAGCCAGCTGCGTATGGCCTCTGGGCAGCGCTCTTGACCCTGGTTTGCGCCTGCCGGTTTTACTCGTCGCTGCGACTGCAGACCACTTTCGCCGACGTGTTTTACACGCCCACCGCCTTCGACGCGGCCGTGCAAGGCGCGCTCGGCCCTTGGTCGGCGCCGCTCGACGACGTGTTCATTCACTTCGACTTTGCCCGCCAAGCCTCGCGCGGGCACCCGTTCGAATGGTCGCCGGGCGCCGGCTACTCGAGCGGCGGCACGAGCCTGCTGTATCCGTTCGTTTTGGTGCCCGGCATTTGGCTGGGCCTCACGGGCCTCAATCTCATGCGCTGGGCAGCCGTCGTCGCCTGCGTGAGCGTGTTCGGCTCGCTGCTGGCCCTACGCCGGCTCTTCGGAGAGCTGCCCAAAGCCACCAGCTACCTACTGCCGCCCGTGCTGCTTTGTGTGGGTGCGCTCGACTGGTCGCTGTGGAGCGGCATGGAGGTGGCGCTGCTGCTCGGGCTGTGGTCGCTCGCCATCGTTGCGTGGGACGACCTGCGCCGAAAGTCGGCCGACGAAGACTCACCGCTGGCGGCAGCGGCGCTGCTGGGTGCGGCGGGGCTGCTGGTGTGCGCCACGCGCCCGGAAGGCATCGGCGCCCTGGGCGTGCTGGCGCTCACCGCACTGTGGGACTTTCGCCGACGCAAGCCGGCCCAGCTGCTGGTCATGGGCGCGCTCATCCTCATCCCCGCGCTATGCCTGCTCGTCACGCACGCCGTCGCCAACAAACTGCTGACCGGCGATTCGACGGCGGCCGGCGCCCTCGTCAAGCTCGAAGCGCATCACCCCTACCTGGCGCGCGACCAAGTGATCGAGGCGTGGTGGTTTCACTTCAAGTACCAGGTGCTGCGCGTCACCCAATACCACTTCACCGACGTGGCGCTGGTCGGCTGGTTCGCCTGGTTGATCGCTGCCTATGCGCTGCTGGCCAGGCCGACGCGCCGCCCCGCCATCGTGCTCTGGTTGTCGCTCCTGAGCTGGATCGGCGTCGTCGCCTTCAACGGCCAGGTACGCTGGCAGAATGAGCGCTACACCATGCCGGCCGTGGCGTGGCTGTTGTGCGCGGCAGCGCTGGGGCTGGGCGCCGCACTGTCCCAGATGCGGCGTGGGCGACCCCTCACGTTCGTACCGGCGCTGGCTGGGGTGGTGCTGGCCGGGGTCTTCATGTGGCGACAACTGCCACGCTTCCGCGAGCAGCTCTGGTTCTTTGGTCGGGCCTCGCGCAACATCTACGACCAGCACGTGCGTACCGGGCGCACGCTGCGAGACGACGTGCACCCGCAGCCGCGACGTGTGCTGGTCGGTGACGCGGGCGCCATCCCCTACGTGTCCGATGTGCCCGCGCTCGACATCATCGGCCTGGGCGGATTCAAGGGCCTGCCCTTCGCGCGTGCCACGCGGCAGCACGTGGGCGCCGGCATCGAGCTGCTCGAACGCCTACGCAGCTCGGAAAGGCCAGACATCCTGGCCATCTACCCAGGCTGGTGGGGCGACTTTCCGCTCTGGTTCGGCAAGCGCATCGGCGAGGTACCGGTGCGCGGCAACGTGATCTGCGGTGGGGCGAGCAAGGTGCTGTATCGGCCGCGCTGGGAGTCGCTGGATCGCAGCGAGCAGCCGGTTTCGCTGCTGGCCGGCGAACGTCGGCGCGACGGCGTCGACATGGTCGACCTGGTCAGCGAGAAAGCGCACGGCTACGCGCTGTCCAGCGGCCAGGTGGGCTTCGTGCTGATGAAGATGCTCCCCAACCCCAGCCAGCCGCGCCTCGACCTGTGGGACGCTGGGCGCATCGTGCCCGGCGGCGTGCGCGAGAGCTTCACGCTGAGCGGCCTCGACCCAACGCGACCGGTCACGCTGATCGTGCGCGCGGCGCCGACCGAGAAGCTGCGCTTGACCGTGGAGGGTGACCCGAACCTAGAAAAGCAAGTCGAATTGCCAGCGCGCGACGGCTGGCTCGAGCAGCGCATCGAGCTCGGCGTGCCCGGAGTCAGCCGCCTGCCGCTGCGCTTGGTGACGGACGCCGAGCACGTCTTCTTCCACGTCTGGGCAGTGCAGCCCGAGTAGGCATGCGCCGATCGCTCTGGCTCGCCGCGCTCTGCCTGCTCGCCGGCGCGTTGTCGTACGCCTACGTCGTCCACTACCTGCGCGGGGGCCCGCGCATCATCGACGCGACCAGCTACTGGCTCGAGGCCAGGAGCTTCGCGGCCGGCTCGTTTTCGTTCACCGTCCCCGAGCCGAGCGCCGCTTTCCGCGGCCGCTTCCTGCTGGCCGACGCCGATGGTCACCGGCTGGGCGTGCTTTTCCCTCCGGGCTATCCGCTGCTGCTCTCGCTCGGCATGCGCGCCGGCGTGCCGCTGCTGGTCGGACCCCTGCTCGGCGCGCTGCTGGTCGCAGCGACCTTTTTTTTGGCGCGCGCGCTCGGTCAAGGCGCGCGGGTGGCATGGCTGGCGGCCGGGCTTTCGGTGGTGTGTGCGGCGCTGCGCTATCACACCGCCGACACCATGTCGCACGGCCTATCGGCGCTACTGGGCTGTCTGGCGCTCGGGCTGGCGCTGCGCGCAGACTTGCGCCTGGGGCGCCTGGCTTGCGGCTTGTGCCTGGGAATGCTGCTGGCGACGCGGCCGGTGAGCGCGGCGGTGGCGCTGGCGGTGTGCCTGGTTTGCCTGCTGCGCGCTCGCCCGCGCGCCCTGGTGGAGGTGGGCGTCGGCATGCTACCCGGCGTGGTGCTACTGCTCGCGCACCAGCACGCGCTCACCGGCAGCTGGCTCGGCTCGACGCAGCTCGCCTACTACGCAGCTAGCGACGCACCAGCCGGCTGCTTTCGCTACGGCTTCGGCGCCGGCATCGGCTGCCGCTACGAGCACGGCGACTTCGTGAGTCGTTTCCTGCCGCAGGGCTATGGGCTGCGAGCCGCCGCTCGGAATCTGCTGGTTCACCTCGGCCTGGTCAGCGTCGACGCCACCAACGCCGCTCCACTCACGCTGCTGGCCGTGTACGCCGGGGCGCGGCATGCGCGCTCGCCGCTCGGTCTGGCAGCGCTCGCCGTGCTGCTCCAAGCCTTCGCCTACGTTCCGTTTTACTTCGACGGCAACTTCCCGGGCGGGGGCGCACGCTTTCTGTGCGAAGCCATCCCCTTCTGCCAGATCCTGGTGGCACGCGCGGCGTGCGATCTGCGCGCTCATCGCTTCGTGCTGCCCGCGGCGCTGGCCGGGCTGCTCCTCCACGCACGCGCGGGCCACGAGCAGCTGCAGGGCCGCGAAGGCGGCCGCCCTATGTTCGAGCCGGCCGTGCTGCAGGCGGCCGGAGTCGAGCGAGGACTGGTGTTCGTCGACACCGACCATGCTTTCAACCTCGGTCACGACCCGAGCGTCAGGAACCCGGCAGACGGGCTCCTGGTCGCCCGCCGCCACGGCGATGGCCATGACCGACTGCTCTACGAGCGACTGGGTCGGCCCGCAAGCCTCTACTACCGCTATGACCCGAGCGGCGCCCGGCCCCCCGAGCTGCGCGCGTTCGTCCCCCCGGACACCAGCCTGCTCGAGGCAGAAGCCGAGTGGCCCGCCCTCTTAGAGAGAGGAGGGGCCTACCCGCTGCATTACCCGTGCGCATCGGGTGGAAGGGCGCTCCGGCTGCTCCCCGGCACCCGCGTGAAGCTGCCGCTCCCCGCCAATAAGGCCGGCGCGCTGGAGACCGGCTGGGTCAGCACCGGCGCTGCCGGGTCGGAGATATTGGTGCAGCTCGGTGGCGGAGCGGCTTCGCGCTTCAGGGCCGAGGGGCCCGGCTGCTTTGTTTGGCTCACTACCGGCCAGTGGCCCGAGGCGCCGACTTGGGCGCATGTGGAGCTCGTGAAGGGCGAGGGTGCTCTCGACTTCGTCACGCCCGTAACCCGTTGACAATCCAGACTTTAAGGGAGAGCATCGACTCAGCAGCTAGCGTTGGTTCACCGACAGAGGGAGGCGACCCGCGAATGACTAAGAGCGAGCTCATCGAAGCCATCGCAGCCCGCGGCGAGCTCACCAAGGCCCGCGCGGAGATGGTCGTCAATTGCGTCTTCGACGCGATGACTGAGGCGCTGCAACGTGGCGAAGGAATTGAGATTCGCGGCTACGGCAGCTTCACGGTGCGCCCGTACAAGCCCTACGCGGGTCGCAATCCTCGCACCGGTCAGCCCGTCCCGGTGCCCGCCAAGCGCCTGCCTTTCTTCAAGGTTGGCAAAGAGTTGAAAGAGCTCGTGAACGACAGTCGCCACATTCCGATCACCGGCGGTGACGAGGGCGACGACGACGACGACGACGACGACGGCGACGAGTGAAGTCTCACCCGCTCGCTCGTGAGAAGCGCGCGACGCTCGGGCGCCGCGCTGCACTTGCCGGAGCGTTTTCGCTAGCTTGCGCGCGCGAGACCCCCCAGGCAGCTGCGCCCGCGCCACCGGCACCACGCTATAGCGGCCGGCTCGAAGATTACATTCCTGCGGCCGGCTTGCGCTGGCTCATCGCGGGACAGCCCGCGAAGCTCGCGGAAAGCCAAAGCTTTCGCCCAGCTCTCAACCTGCTGTTCTCGACGGAGCGCTTGCGAGCAGTGGCTCAAACCTCTGGCTTCGCGCTCGAGACGTTGCGCCG
>DATDEV010000833.1:0-3986 GCA_036522995.1 Polyangiaceae bacterium | reverse complement strand
AGGCCCAAGGGCTGCCACCTCGCAGCCCACCTCGCAGAAACTCCCGTAGCGCCCCCGGTAACCTGGTCGCCCAAGCGTCGCGGGCTGCTTCCGACTGGTAGCAGGCACGCGAGAACCTCATTTCACAGGGAGATCGGGAGTCGTGCGAACGTGAATGGGCGCTGCGCCGCTACGGAAATCGCGTCGCCTCGTCTCGAGACGTAACGTCCGCGCTTGGTCGCGACGCGAACGCCGTATCGATGTGGGCGCCCCCCGCTTCACTCGCACGCCTCCCAATCTCCCGACCTCCCTGTAAAAAGATCCGAGCCGCCCGCGGCTTGCCAAGATGCTGGCAGCGCGAGGCTATCGCGGGCCTGTCCAAGGGCGCTGGACGCGTTATGATTGTGGGGCTGTGCTGGAGTCTTTGCCTGATTCGGTTTCGATCTACGAGGTATCGCCTCGGGATGGGCTTCAGAACGAGTCGGCGCCCATTCCCCTCGAAGGCAAGCTGGAGCTGATCCGGGCGCTGATCGCCGCTGGCCTGACCCGCATCGAGCTGACGAGCTTCGTCTCGCCGCGCTGGGTGCCACAGCTGGCCGACGCCGACGCCTTGGTGCAAGCGCTGGCGGTGCCGGAGGGCGTGACCGTGTCGGCGCTGGTGCCGAACGCCAAGGGCTTCGAGCGCGCGCGGGCAGCCGGCTTGAAAGAGATCGCCGTCTTCATGTCGGCCAGCGAGACGCACAACCGCAAGAACACCAACAAGACCATCGCGCAGTCGCTAGAGACCTTCGCCGAGGTCGTCGAGCCCGCTCGCGAGGCTGGCCTGAACGTGCGCGCCTACGTCTCGACGGTCTGGGGTTGCCCTTACGAGGGCGAGGTTTCGGTAGGCGCTTCGCTGCAAATCGCCCGCCAGCTGCTCGAGCTAGGCTGCTACCAAGTCTCGCTGGGCGACACGATCGGCGTCGGTACGCCGCGCCAGTCGCGCGACATCGTCAGGGCCTTCCTGAGCGAGATCCCCGCCGCGCGGCTGGCCCTGCACCTGCACGATACGCGCGGCACTGCGCTCGCCAACGCGCTGGTCGGGCTCGAGCTCGGCATCCGCGACTTCGACGCGTCCGTGGCCGGGATCGGTGGCTGCCCCTATGCACCCGGCGCGGCCGGCAATCTGGCCACCGAAGACCTCGTGTACATGCTCGACGGATTGGGCGTGAAAACCGGTGTCGATCTGGAGCGCCTGATCGAAGCGGGCCGCGTCGCCGAAACGGTCGTCGGACGCCCGCTACCCGGCAAGGTGCACCAGGCCGGCCCGCGCGTGCTGCGGCCCGCCTAGGGCTTCAGCGCTGCGCGGCCTGCTGGCAGTCCAGGCGCGTGAAGAAGACCGCTCGCTGGCCGACGCTGCCGTCGTCGTCGTAGAGGATGCCCAGGCCGCCGTCCGCGGCCGGGGCCAGGACGGGGTTCAGGGTCTGGGTGCCCGAGCTGACCACGCGCAGGCGCTGCGACAGCGGCTTCAAGTTCGGATCGAACGTCTGCGCGTACAGCTGATACGGGCCGTCTTTGGTGTCGGCCCAGACCATCACGAAGCGATCGCCGTAGGAGTAGGTCGAGTGGCTGCGCGCGTGCAGACCACCCGCGGTCATCGACAGCGGGCCTCGCTCGACGCCGTTTGCTCCGATCACGGCGCCGAAAATCGCGGGACCAATGCTCGAGTCCTCCTGATGAAACGTCACCACGAATTTACCGCCCACGGCCGTGACCTCGGGGTCGACGGCGTTCACGACGTCGACGGCGATCGGGCTGGACGGATTTTCGAGCTGGCGCGACGCAGTCATGAAGCCAACGCGCGTCAGGTCGTCGCCCTCGGGCATCACGAACGCGATGGCCACGCCCGTGTCGGACAGCGCGATCCTCGGCGCTTCTCCGCGAACGCCAGGCGGCGTGAGGCGCACGTTTCCGCCGATCGGCTTGCCCTCGCTCGAAAGCCGCTGCCCCATGATGGCGGCACCGTCCATGTCGCCCTCGAATCGGCGATCGTCCCACACGATCAAGGCCTCCGTTCCGGTCCAAACCAGCGACGGATTGAGGGAAAAATCATCGGCCTCGGTCAGCCGCAAGTCGTCGATCAAGCGCAAGCCGTCCCGGTTGAGGACGTCGAAATAGACTTCGTAGTTGTCGGCCTGGCGCGCGTCCTCGTAGGCGGTCAGGTAGTGCTGGCCGGACCAGGCCAACAGCCCGCCGTAAGACTCGGCGTTCACGCGAGCGATGCGCTGCGTATCGCCCTGAGGATTGCCCTGGCTGTCCAGCAAGCGGAAATGGCCCTGTTTCTTGCCGGCTCGCCCCAAGGTCATGGTCGCCCCGAAGCGCTCACCATCGAAAGCGAGCCCGCTGGCGCCGGCCCGCTCCGCGTCGGCCGGCGACACCTGCACCGGAGCAGCGCTGGTCAGCTGCAGCTGGGTGCCCTCGTCGACGACGCCGTTGCAGTCGTTGTCGAGCGCATCGCACAGCTCGAGCGCATCCGGAAAGACGTCGGGATTGGCATCGTCGCAGTCGAGACCGCAGCCGAGCGCCGCGGTCGGGTCCGAGCTCGAGCCACTCGCGAAGGCGCCGTCGCCGTCGGCGTCCACGCGGCCGTCGACGACCACGCACATCTTCTGTTCACAGCTGTCGAGCGTGCACGGGTCGCCGTCATCGCACACCTGGCTGATGGACAGCTCGCACGCCCCGCCGACGCACGCTGCCGCGCCGCAGCTCCCAGGTGGAGGCTGGGGACAGTCGCTCGCCAGCTGGCACTCGGCGGTGGTGACGTCGGGCCCGGCATCGAAGCCCGGCTCACCGCCTGCAGCGGCGACGACTCGCCCCGGCAGCAGGCCGGTGCGTGAGCCGCACGCCAGGGCCACGAACCAACTGCTCGTCAGGGCGAGCAGGCTAAATGCGATCGGAAACCTCCGCATCGGCTCAGCCGCAAACTCCGTAGCCGGCAACGTCCAGATCGGCGCAAACCAGACCGCCCTGACACTGGTCGGCCTTGCCGAGCTGACAAAGCTTGGCGCAACGTTTGCCGGCGCGCTGACCAACCACGCACACGTGACCAGCAGCGCACCAATCGCCGGTCTCGTCACCGCAGTGCATGCCCTGCGTCCCGATGCCGTTGGGCAAGCACACCGTGCCGTAGGTCTGGGTGCCGCAGCCGTCACCTTCCGGGTGATCGACGAAGGGGTAACAGGCCATGCCGGCGAGACAGCTGCTTGCGCCGAAGGGGTCGCACTCGTTCGTCACCGGAGGTTCGCCCGCCGTGTCGCAGCCGCTCGTCACCGGCGGCGGATCGTCGGGCAGGTTGGGAAACCCGCCGCTCGCCGTGCCGGCGCTCGCCCCCGCCACGCTCGTGCTGCCAGCTGTCGGGACGCCAGCGCTGCCCGCCTTGTGCTGCGACGGCGTGCCCGTGCGGCCGCCAGTCCCGACCGATGGCTCGTCGCCGGAATGCTCGACCGCGCCGCCACAACCGATGAGCGCGACTAGCAGCGCGCAGCAACCCACCCCGATCGCGGTCCTGCTCCCAAACATGGCGCCCTTAACATAGCGTGCTTGCAGCAACTTTCCAGGTGGCAGCGCTTTTCACGGGCGCACGCCTCATCGCGCTTGGGAAGGCGCCCCCAGACGCGCTAGGACAAGGGGCGATGACACGCCTTTGGCTAGCCGGCGCAAACCTGACTAGGGCGGCGTTACTGCTGCCCTTTCTCGCACTGTCCGGCGGCTGCGCGTGCAGTCGGACCGAGGAGCCAGCGCCGGCATCCGGAGACTCAGTGGCGACCGGGGCCCCCTCGGGGAGCGGAGGCAATGCTGTGCTGACAACGCCTACAGCGCCCGGCGTGCCGACCCCGCTGCCCTCCTACAACACGCCGCTGCCCGCCTGCACCGTACCGTTCGCAGCGGCGCCCGTGGCCAGCAAGGCGGAGCAGTGCCCCAAGGACCCAGCCGGCAACCTGAAGCTACCGCTCGGCCGCGTCACCTTC
>DATDEV010000832.1:0-5037 GCA_036522995.1 Polyangiaceae bacterium | reverse complement strand
GGTGACGCCGGCGCCGAGCGAAACGGAAAGCTCGGGCCGTAGCTCGGCGGGCGCTGAAAGTCCTGCCCGGGCTGCAGCTGGCTCGGAGGGCTCGGCTGCGCCTGACTGGGCGGTCGACGGTCGCCGTCGCCAGCCACGACGTACCCCAGCCCGCCGTAACCGTAGCCGTAGCCGTAGCCGTAGCCGTAGTTGTTGAACGTGACGGTGTTCACCTGCACCGACGCAGCTCGAGACGCTGCGTGGGCGTGGTTCGCGGTCGACGTGTAGCTCTCGCCGAGCGTGATGGTGTGCCGCAAACGCGGTCGAGCCTCGGGCGTGGGCTCCGTTTCCAGCGCGCGTTGCGGTAAGCTCGGTGCCACGCTGGCAGCGCTGCCCGGCAGGGGCTCCGCGAGCCAATCCTGACCGGCCGTGGCCCCACAGCCGAGCGCGCTCAGCGTGAGCAAGGGCAGGAGCTCGGCGGCGCGCATCACATAAGGCTATACCCGCGCTCGGCCGCCGGCAAAAGTGGGCCTAGCTGCGGGCGAAGCCGAGCAATTCGGGTAGCTCCGCGAGGTCGTCCACCGGCACCGCGCCTGCGGCCACGATGGCGGCGCTGCCGACCGAGGCGGTGTAGCCAAAAACGCGCATGCCGGCGGCCAGGGCGGCCTTCACACCGCGGGTGCTGTCCTCGACCACCACGCTCGCCGTCGGCGGAAAGCCCAAACTCTCACTGGCGAGCAGGAACAGATCGGGCGCCGGCTTGGGACGCGCCACCTGGCTAGCCGAGAAGATACGACCTTCGAAGAAGGGCAGCAGCCGGCAGGCGCGCAGGGTCACGTCCATCTTGTCGTGGCTGCCCTGCGAGGCGACCGCCAGCGTAGCGCCGGCGCCAAGCAGCGCCTCGATCGCCGAGCGCACGCCGGCGACCGGCGTCACTTCGCGCTCGAGCGCCTCGAGCAGCCGCGCCTGACTGCGAGCGGGCCAGTCGGGCGGCACCGCGCGGCCGATGCGCTGCTCCACGCGGCGCACGATGTTGGCGTGCGTGTCGCCCAAGAACTCGGCCTTGGCGTCGGCCGCAGTCATGGCCCAGCCGAGCTCCGAGACGGCTTCGGCCGACAGACGCGCTGCGATCGGCTCGCTGTCGACCAGCACCCCGTCGCAATCGAAGATGACCAGCAGGCCCGCGCTGCTCGGCACGGCTCCTCGGGGCAAGTTAGAAGCCGAGCTTCTCTTTACGTTCTTCGGCGCCCGGAAGCGCATCTTGCTTGGTGTTGATCACCGGCAAGCCGACTGCCTTGTCGGCGTTGATCTTGATCCACCCCTTCTGGGCGTCAGTCAGCTGCGTCTCGTCGAAGATGGCTTCGACCGGACACTCCGGCACGCACGCACCGCAGTCGATACACTCGTTGGGATCGATGTAGAGCATCTCGGCGTCGCCGTGGAAGCAATCCACGGGGCAGACGGCGACGCAGTCGGTGAAGCGGCAGCTTTGGCAATTGTCGGTAACGACGAACGTCATGGGACGCAGGGACTCTAACGCCCTGCCGCCGAGAAAACAATCAGGCGCTCACTCGAAGGCGCTGACGTCACCCGCGCCGACGCGCACCACCAGCGGCTTCTGGCCGGACAGATCGACGATGCTGGTGGGGACGAGGCCGCCCGCGCCCGCGTCGAGCACCAGCGATAGGCCCGGAAACGCGAGGTCGACCTCGCGTGGATCCGGGTGCGGGGTCTCGCCGTGGCGTGCCGCCGTACTGGAGACGATCGGTCGACCCAGCTCGGCCGCGATGGCCAGCGCCACCGGGTGCTTGGGGATCCTGACGCCCACCGTCTTGCGCGGCGTCTGGATGATGCGCGGCACCTCGCGCGTCGCCTCCAGGATGAAGCAATAGGGACCGGGCAGGAACTGCTTGAGCACGCGGTAAACGCTGTCGTGCATGACGGCGTAGCGGGCCACCTCGGCCAAGTTCTGGCACACGAAGGCCAGCATCTGGCTGCGATCGATGCCCTTGATCTGGTACAGGCGATCGATGGCCTTCTTGTTGAAGAGATCGCAGCCCAAGCCGTAAACGGTGTCGGTCGGGTAGGCGATGACCTCGCCGGCCTCGAGCGCCTCGACCGCGCGTTTGATCTTGCGCGGTTCTGGGTTCTCGGGATTGATTTCGAGGAGCATGTCGTGCGGGCCGGGCTGGCTACTTCAGCTCGAGCATTCTCACGCTTTGGGGTGAAAGCGGAACCTCGAGCGCGCCGAACGTAGCACGGAAGGTGTCGCCGTCGAGAGCGTCGACGGCGGTGGCGTCTCGTTGGCGGTCGGGGCCCCAGCCCCAACCGCAATCGACTTTGGCAATTTGCGACGCGGCCGACGTATTGATGATGAACAGCACGCGCGCCACGCCATCCTTGTCGCGGAACAACGAGCCTCGCAGGCCAGGGCCGGCGGCGAGCACGACAGCGCCAGGGCGCTCGCGCGCGCTGGCCAGCCGCGCTGCAACCTCGGAGGCCGAAACGGCCGTGCAGCGCTCGACGGCGGCCGCAGGTAGGGGCGGTAGGGGCGTGACCGCGTCGGGCGCCAGGCTGGGCAGGCTGGGGCCGAAATACAGGGACTTGCCCTGCTCGGCCGCCGCGCCGAGCACTTCCCACAGCTCCGGCTCCAGCCCGCCGGCGGCGGTCACGAAGCCGAAGCGGCTCTGCCCGAGCGCCGATGCCGCGGCGTCATTGCCAGCCAGCCGGTAGGCGATGCCCTGCTGGCTGAGCTCGGTCAGCAGCGCGCGCAGAAAAGTCTCGGCCTCGAACAGTGAGCTGGCGAATGGCCCTTGCTCGAAGCACGAATCGTACGCGCCGAGTCCCATCACGTCGAAGGCTGCTGCGCTCATCGGTCCGAAGGCGTGCAGCATGCGCTCCAGGCGGTGCAGGCTGCGCGGCACGATCACGCACACGTCGGCGACGCGCGAGAGCTCCGGCAAGCGGGTTCGCAGCACGGCTTCGTTCAAGCGCTGCCAAAATTCGAAGCTGGGGCGCGGCTTACCGAAGCGATCGATGGGCGAACCGATCCAGCGGTCGCGCTCCACGGCCATGTAGAGATTGAAACCGCGGATGCCGGCGGCCAGGCATGCCAGGGCCGCGAAGCGATTGTCCTGCTCGGTCAGCGGCGGAAAGAACGGCGGGAAGCCCGCGGCCAGCTCGATCGCGAACGCGGGGTAGTCGAACGCGTCGGCGCGTGATGCGACCTCACTGGTGCGCCGGATGATGGCGTCGGCCGAGTGCTCGGAGGCGACGTGGTAGTAGTCCATGCCCAAACATTCGACCACCTTGCCGAGCCGAGCCGGATCCAGCGGCGTCGCCGACTCGCCCATCGGTAGGTTGTGGCAGGTGGGTACGCGCTCGAGACCGGCGTAGCTCAGCGCCGAGCGAAACTTCGCGAACGCGTCGGCGATGGTCGCCTCTTGATGCTCGGCCCAGTCCAGGTGCCAGGCGAGCCCGCGCGCGTCTTTGGCATCGAAGCGCTGCGGTGGCGCAATGTCGAAGCTATCAAGGGGAATCCCGTAGGCTTCGGCCATGCGCCCCGGCGTGCCGTAGCGCTGCTCGAGGCGCATGCGGTAAAGGGCCAGCGAGTCCGGGTGGTAGTCCTGCTCGTAGACGCCGTCGCGAAAGTAGAGCGCGCCCTCGTTGTCGACCTGGCACATCACGATCGGTCCCTTGGGCCACGCCAGCGGACCGAGCTCCTCGGCCACGCGCCGTAACCAGCTGCGCGCCTCGTCGAGGAAAGCGTGACTGGCGTAGCTCGGGATCGGAAAAGCGTGCGGCGGCATGGGCAGCACCACCGGCACTCCGCCGGGCGAGCGTGCCTGGTACTCGCTCTCCCACAGCACGCGTTCGGGCAAGCCGAAACCGCTCATCTCCGCGTTGATGTGAGGGCCGGGTCGCACCAGCGCGTAAAGCCCGAGCTCTTCGGCGATGCGAAGGAATCGCTTCACGTCCAGGATGGGGTCGAGCTCGCCGAAGTCGAGCACCCCGTCTTCCTTCTCGTGCGCGCTCCACGGTACGTAGACGTCGACCATGGTCGCGCCCATGTCTCGCAGCGCCTCGAGGCACGCGCGCCAGCTCTCGGGCTCGAGGCGCCAGTAGTGAACGGAGCCCGACAGCAGCGGGACCAGCTTGCTGCCGAGCAAGACGCCTTCCCGCGCCAGTCGCACCCGGCCGAGCTCGGCCGCGCCGGCGACGGGCACCGAACCGTCGTGAGAAGTGGAAATCTGCACTGACACCGCGCGCACCTTAGCGCGACCGGGCGGCTTTCGCCCCTGGCCAAAATCCGCTACAACCAAGCCATGCAGCGGAGCGTGACGCGCCTCGTCGGCCTCTGCCTGCCGCTGCTGCTTGGCTGCGGCGACGCGGCGCCCGCCAAGTCCCCGGAGCTTGCGCCGCGGCCGCCCAAACCCGCGCGTTCGTCACACATAGCCCTGTCGCATTCCCAGCCCGCGACGTCACACGGTGGCCAAGCGCCGGCGTCGCCGCATCACACGCCGAGTCAGTCTGCAGCAGCGCCGAGCAGTGAACAGCTGCAGAAACGTTTCGGCAGCGCGCGGGCGCTGTCGGCGCAGGTGGGCAGCGCTTCGTATTACTCGGACGCGCTGGCGGGGCGCCCCACCGCCAGCGGCGCGCCCTACGAGCCACGTGCCTTCACCGCTGCTCACCGCAGCCTGCCGTTCGGAAGCGTGCTGCGCATCAGTCGCTCCGAAGGCGGACAGGTGGTTTACGTGCGGGTCAACGATCGCGGACCTTACGCGGGGGGCGGTCGTATTCTGGACCTGTCGCGCGCTGCGGCCGAAGCGCTCGACATGCTGCGCGCGGGCGTGGTGAAGGTGCGGCTCGAGGTGGTCGAGTACGGTCCGCGCAAATCGAAGGCGCATTGATGCGCGTGCGCTTCGGGGAGCTATCGGAGCCAGAGCTCGCCGAGCGGCAGGCGGCTTGCGAGCGCGCCGAGGCAGCGTGGCGCGAGCTCGGGCGTGGCGACGTGGCGCGAGCCCGGCAACTGATGAGCGGCATCGACGCGCGCGTCGC
>DATDEV010000831.1:0-2098 GCA_036522995.1 Polyangiaceae bacterium | reverse complement strand
TTTCACAGGGAGATCGGGAGATCGGGGGTCTGCGAGGCGAGAATTTTGGGCGCAGCTTGGATTGAGCGCGTGCGTCGCTCCTCGTGGTGCGTATCGCGCTGTACGGCACGACGAAACAGGGCGACGCAAATGCCGTATCGTGATGGCGCCCAAAAAACTCGCACGACTCCCGATCTCCCGATCTCCCTGTGAAATCTGGGAGCCGTAAGAGGCCGTTCGGAGCCGTAACGGGTGGGGGATTGTCGAGCGGGCGGGGGCCGGCCAGAGTTGTGGTCATGGGTGCCGTGAAGGTCGTGCTGCTGGGTGCTTCGGGCTTTGCGGGTGCGGAGCTGCTGCGGCGACTCTTGAGGCATCCGCTGGTGGAAGTGATTCGGGTAGGCGCGAAGGATCACGTGGGTCAGAACGTGGCGGCGGCGCATCCGAATCTGGAGGGGGCAACGAGCTTGGTGTTCGAGGATCTGCCGGCGGTCGAGGCGATCGCGGGCGCGGAGCTGGTCGTGATGGGGCTGCCGGTGGGGGCCAGCCTCGAGGTCGTGGCGGCAGCCGAGCAAACCGGTGCACGACTGATCGACATGTCGGGCGCCTTTCGTGTGCCCGATGCAGCGGCGTTCGAGCGCTACTACGGCAGCCCGCACCCGCGACCGGAGCTGCTCGGACAGTTCGTGTATGGGCTGCCGGAGCTGAATCGAGAGCGGATTCGCAGCGCGCGCTTCGTGGCCTCGCCGGGCTGCTTTGCGACGGCCATCGAGCTCGGACTGCTACCGCTGGCCGAGGCCGGGCTGCTGCGTGGGGCAATCCAGGTGGTTGGGATCACGGGCTCGAGCGGAGCAGGCGCCTTGCCCGTGCCGACGACGCATCATCCGGTGCGAGCCGGCAATCTGCGCACGTACAAGCCGCTCGAGCACCAGCACACGCCCGAGATCGTGGCGACGCTCCGGGCGGCCGGCGCGCACGATCCGGCGCTGCACTTCGTGCCCGTGTCGGCGCCGCTGGCGCGAGGCATCTTTGCGACGGCGTTCGTGCAGCTGCCAGCGTCGATCACCGAAGCCGCGCTGCGCGAGCTTTACGCTCGGCGGTATGCGGCCGAGCCGTTCGTCCGTTTACCGAAGGAGCGCTTGCCAGAGGTGGTGGCGGTGAGTGGCTCACCCTATGCCGAGGTCGGCTTTGCGCTCGGGCCAGTCACCGGCGATTTGCGGCTAGTGACGGTATTTTCGGCCCTCGACAACCTGATCAAGGGCGGCGCCGGCCAGGCGATTCAGAGTCTGAACTTGATGCTTGGCGCCGCCGAGACGACGACTCTCGACGAGCTCGGTCCGTATCCGTGAGCGCGTGAAGCGGTCGTTTCCCGGCGGGATCTGCCAGCGCGTAGGTTTCAGACAGCTGCTGCACTTCTAAGGTCGCCTTTCTACCTACCTTGACAGGGGTCTTGCCGTTGTTCAGAACGACTAACATACCGATGAAATCCGTCTTGGGCTTGCTTGGCCTGTCCGTGCTGGTGGTGGCGTGCGGCAGTGGTAACGACGTGACGTTCAGCCCGGTGGGCGGGAGCAGCAACTCCGGCACTGGAGCCAGCGGCGGCAGCTCGAATCCGGACGGCGGGACTGGCGGCAAGGGCAGCGGCGGTAGCGGCAATAGCTCCGGCAGCAGCAGTGGCGGCAGTACGGGCGACGGCGGTGAGCCAGCGACCGGCGGCAGCTCTCCGACCGGCGGCAGCCAGGGTACCAGCGGTACTGATATGGGCGGCAGTGGCAGCGGTGGCAGCGGTGGCAGCGGTGGCAGCGGGCCGATGACGCCGGACAACGTCTTCGTCGCCCCCTCGGGCGAGGACACGGCCCAGTGTGGCCTGACCTCAGAAACTGCCTGCAAGACGCTCAACGTGGCGCTGGCGCGCGCGGTGGCTGCGTCGCGCCCGGCGGTGCACGTGCAGGCGGGCACCTACGCCGAGGTGGTGGTGCTGGTGCCGGGTGTCACCGTGCTGGGCGGCTTCGATAGCGCTTGGAGGGCCGGCGCTCGCAGCGACGAAGCCCACCGGGTCGTGATCGAGGGCGACGAGGATCCGGACTCCCACGAGTACGTGGCGATCGTGGCGCACGACCTC
>DATDEV010000830.1:0-2286 GCA_036522995.1 Polyangiaceae bacterium | reverse complement strand
GAGGACTCCGCCTGTCCCGCCGCTGGCGTGCTGACGTCGGTCAGCGTCGAACGGGGGCCGTTCGACGGGGGGGGCGGCGTCGAGCCCTCCGGATCCGGGAACGATGCGGTCGAGTCAGCCGCTTGCGCAGTGCCGGCCAGGAGCGTTGCTGCCAACCACCCTAAAGCCCACGCCCGTATCATGGCCGCCAGCCTATCACGTCCGGGCTTTTGTCCGGCAGGTTTCGCGGTCGCGTGCCGACCCCGTCCCGACTTCGGCTACGCTCGCCGGCCATGAAGCTTGGTACCCCGCTCTCCCCATCCGCCACCAGGGTGATGCTGCTGGGCAGTGGCGAGCTCGGCAAGGAAGTGATCATCGCGCTGCAGCGGCTGGGCGTGGAGGTGATCGCGGTCGATCGCTATGCGGATGCGCCGGGCATGCAGGTGGCGCACCGCTCGCACGTGATCGCGATGACCGATGGGGCTGCGCTGCGCGAGCTGATCGAGCGCGAGAGGCCCGCGCTGGTGGTGCCCGAAATCGAAGCCATCGCCACCGATACGCTGGTGGCGCTCGAGGCCGAAGGCGTGACGGAGGTGATCCCGACCGCGCGCGCGGCCCAGTTGACCATGAATCGCGAGGGCATTCGGCGTTTGGCGGCCGAGAAGCTGGGGCTGCCGACCTCCAGCTACCGCTTTGCGGAGAGCCTGCCGGAGCTACGCGCTGCGGCCGAGGCCATCGGTTATCCGTGTTTCGTCAAGCCGGTGATGTCGTCGTCTGGCAAGGGCCAGTCGCTCGTGAAGAGCGCCGAGGCGGTGGACGCCGCCTGGGACTACGCGGGCAGTGGCGGGCGCGTGGCCCAGAGCAAGGTGATCGTCGAGGGGCTGATCCCGTTCGAGTACGAGATCACGCAGCTCACGGTGCGGGCCATCGGCGCCAGCGGCCAGGTCGAAACCTACTTTTGCGAGCCCATCGGTCACGTGCAGGTGCACGGCGACTACGTCGAGAGTTGGCAGCCCCAGGCCATGTCGCCGCTCGCGCTCGAACGCGCGCGCGCCATCGCCAAGGGGGTCACGGACGAGCTGGGCGGGCGCGGCATCTTCGGCGTCGAGCTGTTCGTGCGCGGCGACGAGGTCTGGTTCTCGGAGGTCAGCCCGCGCCCCCACGACACCGGCCTGGTCACGCTCTGCTCGCAGCGCCTGTCCGAGTTCGAGCTACACGCGCGCGCCATCCTGGGCCTGCCGGTCGACGTCGCCCTGCAGCGCCCCGGCGCCAGCGCGGTCATCTACGGCGGCGTCGAAGCCAGCGCCATCAGCTTCGAAAACGTCGACCGCGCGCTCTTGGTGCCCGAAAGCGACCTGCGCCTCTTCGGCAAGCCCGAAGCCTTCGTGCGTCGCCGCATGGGCGTCGCGCTCGCCACCGCCGCCACCACCGAGGAAGCTCGCACCCGCGCCAAAGCCTGCGCTAGCGCGGTCAAGCCAGTGCCTTAATGCCAGAAACCGATACTGACCGACGTGTTGAGGTACGATTTGGCGCCGTCGCCCGCGAGCGATAGCTCCCAGTAGTCGAAGGGGTGGATGAGACCAAAGACGTCCCAGCGGAAGAGCTTGACGTCGAGGCCGCCGGTGCCGTGCAGGCGGGCGTGGCCTTGCTCGGTGGCCGCGAGCTCCAGGTAGCTGCCGACGCGCAGCCGCAGCCAGCGCGGAATCACCTCGGTCTCGACTCCAACGCGCGGCGAGACCAACGGCTCTTTCGTGATCAAGTAGTTGCCGAGCGTCGAGTCGCCGCCGCCCTGGGTCAGCGCCAGCTCCGTGCTCAGCAGCAGGTACCAGGTCTGCTGCTGCTGATACTCCTCGAATAGCTCCTGCTCGGCCTTTTTCAGCTCGGCCTTGGTCGGCTCGCGGCCAGCGGCGCGCTGGCGAGCGCGATCGCTCGCGGCCACGAACACCGGGTTCAGCAGCCGCCCGCCGAACTGATAGGCAAAGCCCAAGGAGGCCGTCCAGGGCACGTGCACCGTGACTGGCGGCTCGCCCTCCTCGCCCCGGACCTTGGCGTTGATCGGCTGCTCGATCGCCATGCCCGCGCGAAATTGCCGGCGCTTCGGCTTGACGATGAAGCCCGCCGTGTAGCCGAGGCCGGCGGCCAGCGGCCCCGAATTATCGCTCCCGCCGAAAGTGAAGCCCAAGATGCGCAGCCCCGCCCCGAGCTGCAGCTGTCCGTCGAAGTAGCCGTACGCCGCGACTGCATGCATCAAGCCGAAGCTCGCGGTCAGTTTGCTACTGACTCCTTGCGACTGCCCGCTCACGGCGT
>DATDEV010000829.1:0-2959 GCA_036522995.1 Polyangiaceae bacterium | reverse complement strand
ACTGTGGCAAGAGCTCGTGAAACGGCTGTTCGAGCAGCTGCGCAGCGCTGGCGTCATGCTCCGCGAGCAGCCCCTCGACGGAGGCGAAGGCCGGCTGGTTGCCGTTGAAATGCTGGGTGTCGATGTCGAAGGCCAGGATTTCCCCAGCCGCGCCCAGCCGTAGCAAGCAGTAGTCGTGACCTGGGCCGCGCTTGCGTCGACTCTCCCAACCGTCCATCCACTTGCCACGCTCGGTATACTTGCCGGGCACGAACACTGCGCGTCCAGGCTGGAGGATGTTGTCCATCCCGGCGAAGAAGTCGTCGCTACAGGCGAGCGCCTGACCGCCGAGCGCCGCTGATGCCAGATCGATCAGCCCGTTGAACGCAGCCCCCGCGTCGTGACTCACGCAGCCGTCCTGCGATGGAGAAGGTGTCGTCCGCTCGGCATGCCCTGGTGCTCCTGCCCATCGTACACGCAGGCGCCGCGCAGCAGCGTGGCGTGCACGCGACCGAAGAGTGAGCGGCCCAGGTAGGGCGAGACCTTGTGCTTGAAAAACAGGCTGTCGGAGGTCACTTCCAGCTCTTCGTCCGGACCGAAGACCAACAGGTCGGCGTCGAAGCCGGGCACCAGGCGCCCCTTCTTGCCGGACAGGCCGGCAAATTCGGCCGGCGCCAGGCTCAGCCAGCGGAACAGGGCCGAGAGATCGGCGCCGCGCCGCCGGGCCTCGCTCCAGATCGCCGGCAGGCCCAGCTGCAGGGACGCGATGCCGCCCCAGGCCTCTTCGAAATCACCGCGCTCCGGTAGCTTGAGCTCGGGCGCGCAGGGACTGTGATCGGTGATGACGAAGTCGATCACGCCCTCCAGCAGCGCTTGCCACAAGGCTTCGCGATTCTTGTGGCCGCGGATGGGGGGCGCGCACTTGTAGAAGGTCGCGCCGTCCGGAATGGCCTCGGCATCCAGGCACAGGTAGTGCGGGCAGGTCTCGACCGTGATCGGTAGGCCCTCGGCTTTGGCATCGCGCAAGATGGGCACGCTCGAGGCCGACGACAGGTGCACGATGTGCACGGCGCAGCGCGTCTCGCGGCACAGCTTGACCAGCAGCCGGATGGCCTCGTCTTCCCAGCGCGGCGGCCGCGACTCCAAGTAGCGAGCGTAGGCGCGCCGATCCTGCAACTTGACCTTGGCGCCCAGATCGAGCTCGGCGTGCGCCAGCAGCGGCAGCCCGGCATCGCGCAGGATAGGCATGGCAGCGCGCAGATCGGCTTCCGTGGCGTTGGGAAACTCGTCGATGCCCGAGTGGACCAAGAACGCCTTGCAACCGAGCACTCCGCCCTCCGAAAGCTCGAGCAGATCGTCTTGATTGCCGGGCACGACGCCGCCCCAAAAGCCCACGTCCACGAAGCACTTGCCGAGGCTGGCGTCCTTCTTCTGCTCGAGCGCGGCGCGCGTGGTGGTCACCGGTAGCGAGTTGAGCGGCATGTCGACCAGCGCCGTGACACCACCGGCGGCCGCCGCGCGCGTCGCGGTCTCGAAACCCTCCCACTCGGTGCGGCCCGGCTCGTTGACGTGCACGTGGCAGTCGACCAGCCCCGGCCCGATCACGCGATCGCCGAAATCTACGGCGCCCGCCACGCGCCTCGACCCGCGCACGATCTCGGCGATTTCTTCGCCGTCGACCACGATCGTTGCTTCCTCGATCCCGGTCGGTAAGACGACGCGGGAGCTGCGGTACGCTTCGCTTCCCATCAGAATTCCGTCTCCGCGAAATTGCGAAGGCTATCGAAGTAGGCCTCGCTGTCCTCACAAAAAAACGAGCGCGTGATGCCGGACACCAGCCGCGTCGACGAATACTTCAGCCCGGAGATGCTGGCGCCACCGAAGCCCATGCTGAGCAGGCCGCCGAAGGTGTAGTTGAACAGATGCGCCAGGTAGGGCGCGCTGCCGGGTGTGCGCTCGGTGAACTCGAAGCCCGGGCCCAAGTAAGGATGTCGCAGC
The DNA here is from genome assembly GCA_036522995.1 of Polyangiaceae bacterium. Classification (GTDB taxonomy): domain Bacteria; phylum Myxococcota_A; class Polyangia; order Polyangiales; family Polyangiaceae; genus PMG-095. The sequence goes on along the minus strand of DATDEV010000829.1, from coordinate 982 downwards.
AAGTCCTCGTTGCGCTCGGCTGCGGGGGGGGTGTAGCGATCCGCCCAGCGCGCGATGTGCGGCTCGAAGTTGCGCAGCTCGGTGCGCGTCGCCAGGTCGGTCACGAAGCCGGTGGCGACGATCACGAAATCGACCTCGAAGCGGTCCCGCTCGGTGTCGATGACGACGGCGCCGTCGCGCGCGGTGAGCGCCTTCCACTCCGAGCCGGAGCGCAGCACGAAGGCGGGGTGCTGCTGGGCACGCGCCAGCGTGTCGGCGGGTGGAAGTTGTCCCATGCGCAGGATCTGCAGGATGAAGCGCCACTTTTCCGGATCGGGCAGGTCGGCGTGGTGCTTGAGGAAGCCAACGAACTCGGCCCAGCGGTAGGCGTTGACGTTGACGAGCTTGCTGCGCCGAAAGAGCAGGTGCACCTCGCGCGCGCCGTGCTCGAGCGCGGTGGCGGCGTTGTCGAAGCCCGACGCACCCGCCCCCAGCACGGCCACGCGCTTGCCCCGCAGCGCCTCGAAATCGATGGCATCGCGCGTGTGCGCATACAGCGAGCGCGGCAGCGCTCGGCTGACCAGCTCGGGCACTCGCCATTCTCCCGAGCCGTCGATGCCGGTCGCGAGCACGACCCGGCGAGCGCGGAGCCGGTGCGCGCCGCCGTCTACAGCGCCGTCGCACGGCACGACGAAGCAGCGCTCCGCCGTGTCGAAACTGAGCGCTCCCACCCGGGTATCGGGCAATACCGGGATGCGCAGCACTTGCCGGTACCAGGCCAGGTACGCAGCCCAAAGCTCCTTGGGGATCAGGCCGAGCGTCTCCCAGCTACCCTCGCCGTGCTGCGCTTCGTACCAGGCGCGCGGCGTCAAGCTGGGGATGCCCAGATCGGGGCCGGTCAGGTACTTGGGCGTGCGCAGCGTGCGCATGCGCGCAAAATTCAGCCACGGGCCGGCGTGATCGAGCGGATTTTGATCGACCACCAGCACGTTGCCGACGCGCT
>DATDEV010000828.1:0-3075 GCA_036522995.1 Polyangiaceae bacterium | reverse complement strand
CGAGATCGTCGGGCAGATGTACGCCTTCAACGACAAGAAGGGCAGGCCGATCTGCCTGGTGCCGGAGATCACTGGTCCGTTGCAGGAGGCCTGGCGCAGCCAGTGGTGTCGGCAATCTCGACCGCGGCGGCTCTTCTACATCGCACGCTGCTACCGCTACGAAGCGCCGCAAGCCGGGCGCTACCGTGAGTTCACGCAGCTGGGAGTGGAACTGCTGGGCGGCACGGCCCCTGACGACCAGCGTGAGGTCCTGGCGCTGCTGCGCTCGGTGCTCGACCTGACCGGCGTCCCCTACGCGCTCGACGAGCGCGTGAAGCGGGGGCTCGGCTACTACACCGAGGCCGGGTTCGAGGCCCGCTGCGAGCTACTCGGCGCGCAGAAGCAAATCGCCGGAGGCGGTCGCTACGCCGAAGGCATCGGCTGGGCCATCGGCCTCGACCGCGTGCTGCTGGCCCGAGACCGACAGGAAGCCTTGGCGGGCGAGCCACAGCGCTAAAGGCGGTTTTCGAAGAAAGCTCGAATCCTTTTGCCCCCGGCGAGGCTTGTACCGCCATGCTGCAGAATCTAGGCGGAACCGATCGTTTCCTGCGTGTCACCTTCGCCCTGGTGCTCGCCGGGGGCAGCTTCGTGGCACCGTTTTCGCTCACGCTGCGTTTGCTCGGGTTTGCCCTGCCTGCCCTGTACGTCCTCGGCACCGCATTGACGGGGACGTGCCTGGGCTACAAGTTGATGGGCCGGTCGACGTGTCCGTCGCCGCGAGCGCATTGAATAGAGATGTCCGCCTCCGAACACAGCGCGGTACTTCGTGCAGCCGTGGCCGGCGACGATCAGGCACTGGGTGTCCTGGTGCGGACCTACCACGCTCAGCTATTGCGCTTTGGTCGAAGGGTATGTCGCGACGAAGCGGACGCCGACGACGCCGTACAAGAGGCGTTCATCAAGCTCGCTCACCGTCCAGAGGTCCAACGAGACGCTGGTGTTCTGGCCTGGCTCTTCACGGTGATCAAGCATGCGTGCCTGCGCTTCCTGCGCAAGGCAGGGCTGAGTCGTCGGGTGCTCGGCGTTCAGGTAGAAGCCCACGACGAGCCTGATGGTGAGCTCTCGCCCGAGCAGCGGCTGGAGCGCTATCGCATCAGCGAGCTGGTGCGGGATGCGATCGCAGAGCTCGAGGCTCCTTGTCGGGAGGTGATCATCCTGCGCGACATCGAGGGACTTTCGGGGCCAGAGGTCTGCGAGTCACTGGCACTCTCCGAAGCTGCCATGAAGAGTCGGTTGCATCGTGCCCGCGCAGCGCTGCGCGACCGGTTACTACCGTTCGTCCAGGCCGAACGTAAAGCGTGAGCGGCGCCTAGGCCATGTCTAGAAGCCAACCGCTGCAGCAAATGGCCAGTTCCTTCCGTAAGAACGGCCAGGACAACCGGGCCCCGAGGGCGTACGCTGGTGAAGCCCCCTGGCCTTTCGACGACCATGCTTTGCCCGCTCCGTACGCGCTTTTTCGCTTTGGCCATGATCCTGGCAACGGCGTCGCCCGCCTTTGCCGAGACGGCGACCACGCCCGCCCCCGCCGATCCGGCTCCCACCGCTGCTGAGGTCGAGGAGGCCAAGGTTCGCTACGAGCGCGGCGCGCAAGCCTACGCGGCAGGCCGCTTCAAGGACGCTATCGATCTGTTCCTGCAGGCCGACGCCATGGCGCCGAGCGCCGCGCTGTCATTCAACATCGCGCGCGCCTACGAGAAGATCGGCGACGATGCAGCGACCTTGCAGTGGTACCGGGACTTTCGGCGGCGCGCTCCTGAAACGCAGAACGGTCCCGAGGTCGCACGCCGCATCGAGCAGCTCGAGGCGGTGCTGGCAGCCAAGGGCGTGCAACAGCTGACCGTGTTCTCGTCACCCACGGGAGCCACGGTGACGATCGACGGCCAGCCGTTGGGTGTTACGCCGTTCACGGGACAGCTCGCACCAGGCAAGCACGCGGTCACGCTCAGCCTGAAGGGCTATGCGGACGCCGAGCAGCAGGTGGAGCTCGGCGCCGCGCACGCTCAGGACGTGCGCCTGAGCCTGAGCGTCGCCGAGCCAAGCCAGGCGCTGCCGCCGCCTTCCACCGGCACGGCCAATGGCCAGCCCGCCGATGCGTCCCCCTCGGGTCCCCGCTTCGGACCCTGGCCCTACGTGATTCTCGCAGCCGGCGCCGCCAGCATGGGCGGTGCGCTTGGCTTCGAGCTCGCGCGCCGCTCCGCCGAAGACGCAGCCAAGGAAGATTCGACGCAGGTCGGCTACCAAGACAAGCTCGAAACGATGCAGGGCCACCAGACGACCGCGCGCGTGCTGGCCGCGACCGGCGGGGCATTGCTGGCCGTGGGCGGGACGCTGCTGGTGCTGGACCTGACGTCGCGCAAGCGCGCGCCAAGTCAGGCAGCCCTGGGCTGGGCGTGCTCCGGAAGCGGTTGCGACATGACCGTGCACGGGAGGTTTTGAATGGCGCTCGTGCCCTGGCTCCGTAGCTGGCTCAGGCTGGGCGCGTCGCTGGCGGCCGCCGCTGCGCTGCTGGCCTCCTGCAAGAGCGATCTGAGCGAAAGCGTCGAAGGCCTCGATTGCGGTTCGCAGGGAGAGTGCCTGCCCGGCTACGAGTGCGACAGCGCCAGCAACACCTGCGTTCTACCAGGTGCGGGTACGGCGGGCACGGCAGGTGCGGGCGGCTCGATCACGAACCCACCCGGTGAGTGCCGAGCCGACGAGGCGCTCTGCCCGGATGGCTGTGTTTCTCTCGCCGACGACGAGAAAAATTGCCGAGCTTGCGGCACCATTTGCAGCGCACCGCAGCACGCCACACCGGTGTGCGTGGAGGGGCGTTGCACCTTCGCCTGCCAGGACGGCTTTCTGCCCTGTGGCACGAGCTGCGTGGACACCACGAGCGACATCCAGAATTGCGGGGCATGCGGCCACGCTTGCCCTGCCCCGCTCGGCAGCACACCCGTCTGCGACGAGGGCAGCTGCGCGGTGGCCTGTGACCTCGGCTACACGCTTTGCGAGGGTAGCTGTGTCAACGTCGAGAACGACCCGACCCGCTGTGGAGGC
>DATDEV010000827.1:0-4380 GCA_036522995.1 Polyangiaceae bacterium | reverse complement strand
AAGCGTGGATGAAGAGGCACGTCGACGTCTACAAGAAGTTCGTCAAGGGCTTCTACCAGCCCGAGTTCGTGGAGCTGCTGATGGCGCCGAGCGATTTTCTCGACCTGCGCGCTGCCATCACGTCCCTGCTAGCCGGCTTCGGCGTCGATCAACCCGCGGTCAACGCGCGTGTGGCGGTGTTCCTCGGCTTGGCCAAGCTCAACAAGCGCCTCACGCTCGCCCCCCGCCTCGCCGGCAGGCGCGACAACGCCCAGCTCTAAAGCTGGGGCTGCCACCCTGCAGCCCACCTCGCAGAAACTCCCGTACCGGCACCAGGCCACACCGGAACGCCCGAGATTTTTCACAGGGAGATCGGGAGTTCTGCGAGCGAAGCAGGGGCGCCAGCTAATGGCCTTTGGCGACGGGCCGCGAAGGATCCGTGATCCATTCGCTCCAGGAGCCGGCATAGAGGCGCGGGAGGGGCAGGCCGGCGTGGGCGAAGGCGAGCACGTCGTGACAGGCGGTGACGCCGCTGCCGCAGTACACGACGGCTTGCTCGGGCGCGCTGCCGGCGAGCGCTCGAGCGAAGCGCGCGCGCAGCTCCGCCGGGCTGAAGAAGCGGCCGTCGCGCAGGTTCTCGGAGAACGGCAGGTTCACGGCGCCGGGAATGTGCCCCGCGACGGCATCGATCGGCTCGACGTCACCGCGAAAGCGCTCTGGCGCGCGCGCGTCGAACAGCCGGCGTTCGGCCGAGCTCGCCAGCTCGCCCGCGCTGACCGACAGCTCGGGGCGCGGCTGCGGCGTGAAGTCGCCCGCCGCCACCAGCGTGGGATCGCTGGTGACCGGATGGCCCGCCGCCTGCCAGGCGCCGAAGCCGCCGTCGAGCACGCAGGCGCGGTCGTGCCCAAGCCAGCGCAGCATCCACCACAGCCGCGCCGCAAACGCACCCGCCGCGTCGTCGTACACCACGACCTGACTCGCCTGACCGATGCCCCAGCTGCGCACGCGCTGGGCAAAGCCGTCAACGTCGGGCAGCGGGTGACGCCCAGTCCTACCCGGCACGACTTTCCCGGACAGATCCTCGAGCAAATCCGCGAACACGGCTCGCGGCACGTGACTCTGGCGGTAGGCCTTGCCGCCCGCCGCAGGATCTTGGAGTGACGCGCGGCAATCCACCAGCCGCAGCTCCGGCTCGCCCAGCGCCGCCGCCAGCGCCTCCGGCGAAATCAGGGTCGAAAAGGACTGCACACGGCAAATCTCACACGCGCCGCGACTGCTCGCCAAGCCTTTCCGAAGCAGCGCTCACGAAAACGGCGCGAGCAGCCGGCGGCTCTTGGCATCGAGCTGTTCGGGTCGCGGCACCAGGTAGCGCATGCCGAAGGAGTCGGTGATCAAGTGCCGGCCGTCAGCCAGGCGCCGGATGTGATCCTCTTGCTCGACCACGAGCTCACGCTCGCCGCGATCGGTGACGACCTGCCAGGTCGACGAGGTCGCCCGCGCGTCTACCCGCTCGATGCTCACGATCAGCGGCAATAGCTCGGTGGCGCCGAACGCGCTCGCCAGCGCCTGTCGACTCTCAGCCGTGAGCAGCGCTGGCGATTCGATGCAGCACAGCTCGCGGCCCCGCGCATCGACCAGGCTGATGAAGCGCTCCGGATCGCTGAGTGGAAAGCAGCGCCGCGGAAACGCGACCAGGCTCTGGCCATCGCTTCCGAGCACGCTCAGCGTATCCGTCTGCGGCGACCAGCTCAGCTCGAGCTCGGCCGCCTGCGCGGGCACGCGCGAGGGCTCGGGCTCGGCCGCTGGCTGTGGCTCAGCGGTAGCCTCCGGCTCCAGCGCGCGGCCCGGGTGTTGCTGCGCCTGCGCGCGCTGCAGCCGCCAGTACTCCCCGCCCAGCGCCAGCAGCTCGGTGTGAGTGCCGCTCTCGACCAGCTTGCCGTCCTTGAGCACGAGCAAGCGATCGGCCTTGGCCAGCGTGCTCAGGCGATGCGCGATGGCGAGGGTGGTGCGCCCGGCCACCACGTTGTCGAGCGCGCGCTGGATCTCCCGCTCGGTCTGCGCGTCGACCGCGCTGGTGGCTTCGTCCAGCACCAGTATCTGCGGATCGACCAGGATCGCGCGCGCGATGGCCACGCGCTGGCGCTCGCCGCCCGACAGCGACTGCCCGCGCTCGCCGACCAGGGCGTCGTACCCCTCCGGCAGCTTGAGCACGAACTCGTGGGCACGCGCCGCGCGCGACGCCGCCAGCACCTGAGCTGGCTTGGCCTCGGGCAGACCGTAGGCCACGTTCTCGCCGATGCTGCCGAAGAACAGAAACGAATCCTGGAGCACGATGCCGATGTGGTGCCGGTAATCCTCGAGCGAGAGCGTGCGCACGTCGACGCCATCGAGCCGCACCACGCCAGCCGACGCTTCGTAAAAGCGACACACCAGGTTCGCGACCGTGCTCTTGCCGGAGCCGGTGTGGCCGACGATGCCGAGCATCTGGCCCGGCTGCACTCGAAAGCTCACGTCGTCCAGCACCAGACGGCTGCCATAGCGGAACGAGACATGCTCGAACAGAAGCTCTCCCTTCACGCTACCGAGCGGAATGCTGGCGCGCGAAACCGGCTCGTCGGGCACGCGATCGAGGATCTCGAACAGGCGCTGCGCTGCGGCCGAGGCGCGCTGCGTCTGGGTGAGCATGCGGCTCATGCTCTCGACGCGGGCGTAGAAGCGACCGATGTAGGCGATGAACGCCGTCAGCACGCCGACCGTGATCTGATGATGCAGCACCTGGTAAGCGCCCACCGCCCACACCACCAGCAGGCCCAGCTGGTTGAGTAGCGCCACCAGCGGCCAGAACGACGTCCACAGCGCGTTGACGCGGTTGTTGACCTCCACGATGCGCTGGTTGGCCTCCTCGAAGCGGCGGATCTCGCGGCGCTCTTGCGAGAACGCCTTGACCACGCGGATGCCCGGGATGGTATCGGCCAGGATATTGGTCATCTGCGACCACACGCGGCCCCCGCGCAGAAAGCCGTGCGTGAGCGAGCCGCGTACACGCATCATGAACCAGGCAATCGGAGGAAACGACACCAGCGCCGCCAGCGCCAGCAGCGGATCGAGCGAGAACAGCACGGCCGACGTGCCGACGATCATCAGCACGTCGGTGAGGAAGTCGATCAGCGTGTCGGACAGAAACGAGCACAGCCGATCGGTCTCCGAGCTGATGCGCGCGATCAGATCGCCGGTGCGCTTGCCGCCGAAGTAGTGAATGCTGAGCCGCGTCAGGTGGGAAAAGGCGCGGTTTCTGAGGTCGGCGCTGATCAGCTCGCTCACCCACGCCAGCACCGCGCCCTGCGCCCAGGCCAGTAGCCAGGCCACCAGCGCCGCCAGTCCCAGGCCACCCAGGTACAGGACCAGCGTGCGCTGCGCTGCATCGGAGCCCGGAGCCGCGCGCGCTTGCCAGGGCACCAGCACCTCGTCGACCAGCGGCATGGTGAGGTACGGAGGGATCAGACCGACGGCAGTCGTGCCGAGCGTGAGCGTGAAGCCGAGCAGCACCTTGCCGAGCCGCGGCTTGGCGAAACCGAACAGGCGCAAGAGCGGCGCCGCGGAGGCGCGCTTCGCCTCTTCACCGGCGCGCTCCGTCACAGCGTCATCATCGACCTCGGACGACTGCTCGGTGCGCGGTGCGGGCTCGGCGGCGCCCCGTCCGAGCGCCTCGGCCAGCCCAGCCGCCTGCGCGGCGCGCGCCAGCGTGTAGCGAAAGCGCGCGCTCGCGTTGGGCGTTCGCAGCAGCAGCTCGCACACGCCAGCGTGCTCGCGTCGCTCCACCTCGATGCCGGCGCTGCGGGGCAGGTCACGCTCGAGGCCGCGCTCGTCGCGGAACCAAACGCGAGCCGGCGTGGCCACGACCAGCCCCTCACTGAAGCGCAGCTCGGCGTTCAGGTCGGGCCGGAATACGGCGACGATCGCCTCCCCTGCGGCCAGTCTGAGGCCGTCGGGAGGGGGTTGCTCTGCGCGTGCGGCGGCGATTTTCATGAGACCGGCCCGCCTTCCAGTCGAGGGCGCAGCCGAATTGGCGGCGAAACGTGGACCAGTAGGCCTGCCGCCGTCAACGCCGGGTTCGGCTGGCGCGATCGCCATTCTGCGAATAAAGGGAGGCGACCCCCGGTTGGGCCAGCGCGACACAGATGGAGATCCGTAAAGTTTTCGGCCTGAACGGCCCCAACATCTGGGCGAACTCCCCGGTGCTGGAGGCTTGGGTGGATCTCGGTCGTTTCGAGGAGCTGCCCACCGACAAGCTGCCGGGCTTCACCGAGCGCTTGATGAGCTGGCTGCCGTCGCTCGTCGAGCACCGCTGCAGCGTGGGCGAGCGTGGCGGCTTCCTGCAGCGGCTCGAAACCGGCACCTGGC
>DATDEV010000826.1:0-3667 GCA_036522995.1 Polyangiaceae bacterium | reverse complement strand
CTCCGGGTCGAGCGCGATGGTGCCGCGCGCGCCCTCGACCAGGCCGCGGCAGACCGCGAGCCCAAGGCCGGTCCCCTTGCCCACATCCTTGGTGGTGACGAACGGCTCGAACAGCTGCGCCTTCACCCTCGCGTCGACGCCGGGCCCGTCATCCTCGACCCAGAGCCGGACGCCGCGAGCGCTGCGCTCGGCGCCGACCCGTACCTTGCCGCCCGGGCCGACCGCATCGGCCGCGTTCATGACCAGATTGAGCACGACCTGCATCAGCTGCTCGTTGCCGAGGCTGACGAGCGGCAAGCCGGGGCTCAGCTCCAGCTCGAGCTCGACCTCTTTCAGGGCGCGCTGCGGCGCGACCAGCGCTGCGGTGTCGCGCACGGCCGTCTCGATGTCGCCCGGCTCCTGGGCCTCGTCGTCCAGCGGCTGGGCCGCCGGGCGCGCAAACTGCAGCAAATCGCGCAAGATGCCGTGGATGCGCTCGGTTTCGCGGCGCATGCGCTGCATGAAGTCACGCTCCTCTTCGGGCGATAGGCCGCCGCCGAGCACCAGGTCCTGCAGGCCCATCAGGGCGGAGATGGGGTTACCGATCTCGTGGGCCAGCCCCGCAGCGAGCCTACCGACCGACGCCAGGCGCTCACTGCGCACCAGGCGGTCCTGAGCTTCCTTGAGTCGCTCGGTGGCGCGCTCGACCTCGTCGATCTTGCTGCGGAGCTTGTCCTCTTCGTGGATCAGGCGCTCGGTCATGATGCCGAAGCTGGTGCCGAGATCGGTCAGCTCGGGCACCGAGGTTTTCGGTACCGCCAGGCGTCGTGCCCCGCCTGCGACGCGCTCGGCCGCGCGCGCGAGCGCGTCGAGCGGCCGCACGATCAGGCGCGTCAGCGCGAAGTAGGCGATCACCAGCAGCGCCAGCGCCACCAGGGCCGTGTACAGCCCGACCAGCCGCACCAGCGGCTGCGCGCGGGCCGCCTGGTCGTCGACGCGCAGCACGGCCACCACGGGCCCCTGCACGCTCGGTACCGTGATCGAGAGCAGCGAGGCGTCGCCGCCTACCTCGCGCAACGCCTCGCCGTTGGCGACCCCGGTTCGAGCGAGGTAGGCGACCGCCGCCGGCTCGCCCGAAGCTGCCAGGCGTTGGCCCGCCGGCCCGTACACGCCGATGGCCTCGACCCCTTCAGTGCCGACCTCGGCGCGCAGCAGCCCCAGCAGCTGTGCCTCGTTGCGGTTGCCACGCGCCTCGGCGACATGGGCGGCGATCGCGCGCCCGAGCGCCCGGGCGTGGCCGAGGCGCAGCTGCTGCAGCGTCACGCTGGTGTAGGTCGCCACCGCGAAGAACAGCGGAACGAACGCGAGCAGCAGCAAGCCGCCTAGCAGGAGCAGGATTTGGAGCCGGAGCCCGCCGCGCACTGCCACGAGGGTAGCTGACCTTGGAAGAAAAAGATCACGGCCGGCGAGGGTGGCCCACCACCCCACGAGACAAACCGGCGAGGCGGCCGGCAGAAGGAAACTGGGCCAAGCGGGGCGCCACCTGATACCCGCAGAGGCTCGGATGGACCCACTCGTCCGCCTCGCGCTGGCAACCCAACAGCTGATCACCCGGACGGCCGGCACCGTGCTGGCAGCCGCCTTTGGTGCGATCGTGGTGTACGCCGAGACCGAGCGGCTGGATGACGCCCTGCTTGGCGGGGTGGCGCTGCTGTTCGGCGCCTCGCTCGGCTACCGCGTTTGGCAGCGGCGCCGGCGAGCGGTCGTCGAAGAAACGGCCCGCCTCGACCTGGAGCTGTTCACCCACCTGGTGGTGCTCGGCTACGCGCTGGTGCTGCGCACGCGCGCCGGGCTGGAGGGCCCCGCCTACCCGCTGCTGTACGCGCTGGTAATGCTGACCGCCAGCTTCGCGCGCCCCGCGGCCACGGTGGCGACGGTAACCTTCGCCGTGCTGCTCGAGTCGGCGCTGACGTTCATCGCCTTTCGCGGGCGGGGCAACCTGATCGAGCACGCCAGCCTGCTGGGCTTGTTCGCGTTCCTGAACATGCTGGTGTTCCGCGCCGAGATCGCGCGTATCCGCCGCGTGTCGCGGCAGCGCATCGAGACCGAGCTGAAGAAGATGAAGGAGGCTGCCCGCTCCTACCGCTTGATCGGCGCCCCGACGAGCGCCCAGGATCGCGCAGTGCCGGCGGCGCGCGAGGACGAGGATCGCCTGCTGCGCTCGGGCGTGGACGAGATCCACCAGGCGGTGGAGTTCGCGCTGTCGCTGCTCAGGCGCACGCTGGGGCTACGCACCGCGCTGCTCTTGGGCATGGATGCCTCGGGCCAGAGCCTGCACATTCAAGAGCTTTCGAGCAGCGAGGACGCCATCGCGCCCGGCCCTTTCACGACGCGCGACGGCATTTTCGGCGCCGTTCTGTCCAAGCTGGAGCAGCTGTCACTGGCTGGTCCCAAGGCTGGCCAGCACGTGCCCTACTACTCGCGCAAGCCTGCCATCGGCAGCGTGTGCGCGACGCCCCTGCTCGACCACGGTCAGCCGCGCGGGCTGCTGGTCGTCGATCGCGAGACGCGCGAGCCGTTCAGCGAAGAGGAGCAGGCGACGCTGATCGGCGCCTCGCGCTACATTCTGCGCGCGATCGAGAACGAGCGCGTCTTCGTCCAGCTCGACCGCGCCAAGGTGGAGCAGGGCAAGCTGTACCGCGCGGCCAACGCGCTGGCCGCCGCCACCACCGAGGCGCAGGTCATCGAGGCCGGCGTCAACGGCGCGCGCGAGTTTGCAGCCTTCGACTTTGCGGTGGTGACGCTGTTCGACCGCAACACGGGCGAGCACGAGATCTGCGCCGTGAGCGGGGAAGGCGCGAGCGAGCTGGTCGGTCAGCGCTTCCGCCACAACTCGGGGCTGGTGTCGATGGTGGTCGCCAACCGCCACGCGCTGCCCTATCGCGGCGACTACGATCCCGCGCGCCAGGTCGTGTTCACGCGCCGTCTGACGCCGCCCGAAATGCCGTCGCTGCTCGCGCTGCCACTGCTGGTTCACGAGCGCGCGCTGGGTACGCTGGTGCTGGGATCACGCCGCAAGGGCGCCTTCGGGGACGCCGTGCGGCCGACGCTCGAGGTGCTGGCCAGTCACGTGGCGGTTTCGCTGGCCAACGCCCGCATGCTGGCGCGCCTGGAAGAAATGGCCACGCTCGACGGCCTGACTGGCCTGTACAACAAGCGCGCGCTGATCGAGGTCGGTGGCCAAAAGCTCAAGAGCGCCAAGCGCTTTCAAAAGCCGCTCAGCCTGCTGGTGTGCGACATCGATCACTTCAAGAAGGTAAACGACACCTACGGCCACGACGTGGGCGACGTGGTGATCAAGGGTTTTGCCGACGTGCTCAAGCGGGTGAAGCGCGATACCGATGCGGTAGGTCGCTTCGGTGGCGAGGAGTTCGTGGTCGTGTGCGAGGAGACCGACGAGCGCGGCGCCGAGCAACTCGCCGAGCGCATTCGCACCGAGCTCGAGGCCATCAAATTCCACAGCGAGCTCGGCACGCTGCAGGTCACGTGCTCGGTCGGCGTCGCGCCCTTCGCCAGCGCCGGGCATACCTGGGAACAGCTGTTCAAAGCCACCGACGAGGCGCTGTACGCGTCGAAACGCGGTGGACGCAATCGCGTCACGGTCTGGAACCCGCGTCTCAGCGGCGCC
>DATDEV010000825.1:0-2684 GCA_036522995.1 Polyangiaceae bacterium | reverse complement strand
AAATAGCAGCGCGAAGGCGGTGCCGAAGCCGAGCACGACAGGCAGCTGCTGTCGCACCAGCGCGAAGCGCGCGCGCGTGCCCACGCCACGAAGCGTGAGCGGGTAATCGAACAGGCCCCAGGCCACGCCCAGCGCGCCGATCAGCAGCTTGAGGGGCGTGGTGATGACCGCTAGCGGCGGGACCACCAGCTCGAGCAGCGTGAGCAAAATCAGCAGCGGCACCGTGACCGCCAAGCTCAACAGCAGCGCCCGCATGCCACACCAAAACTCGGCCAGGAACCCCAGCGACGAGCGCTCCGGAGCGCGCAAGTCACGTTCCACCACGGCCACGATCCGCTCCAGCGCGGGCGCGCTGAGCGGAGGCGTCAAGAACGCCGACACCAACCAACCGAGCGCGGCCACCAGCGCCACTGACAACCACGACGCCGCCGCGGCGCCGAAGTCTCGCACCACTCCGCTGCCGGGGTCCCTCAGCTTGGCGTCGACCCAAGGCTGCAAGTAGTGCCAGGCCCCGAGGACGATGCCGGTCTCGAGCGCGCTGAACACCAGCGCCGGTACCAGCGCGTAGGGCCACGCCGACGGCAAACGCAGCAGGCTGCGCAGCGCGCCGAACACTGCCGAGAAACCACGCCAGAAGCCCAGCACCGGCACGCCGCTAGCCCCCCCGCACCAGGCCCGAAAGCTGGAGCTCGCCTCGAGCGACTTGCCCCAGCACGGCCACGACCAGCCGGCGCTCGCGCTCCTGCACGCGCGCCGACAGCGTTTCTGGGGTGTCGCCGGGCAGTACCGGCACCTGCGCCTGCGCGAGCACGCGCCCGGTGTCGTACTCGGCGTCGACCAGGTGTACCGACGACCCCGACTCGGTCTCGCCGGCGCGCAGCACTGCCTCGTGCACGTGCAGCCCGTACATGCCGGGACCGCCGAACTTGGGGAGCAGCGCCGGGTGCGTGTTGAGGATGCGGTCCTGGTAGCGCTGGAGCAGCTCCGGACCCAGCTTCTTCATGTAACCCGCGAGCATCACGACGTCGACCTGGCAAGCGTCGAGAGCCTGCGTGATGGCGCGGTCCAGCAGCGCCGGCTCGGGCTGTGTCTTGCTCGACAGATGCACGGCCTGGGCCGATGCCGCGCGCGCGCGACGCAGCGCACCGGAGTCCGAGTTGTTGCTGATCACGACCACGACACGCGCCGCGAGCTCGCCCGCTGCGCAGGCATCCAAGATGGCCTGCATCGTCGTACCTTCGTGGGACGCGAGCACACCGACGCGAAGCGGAGCTGACACGCCCCTGCCTATAGTTCAGGAGCCTGCACGAAAGAACTCCGCGCCGCCGCTGCGCAGGATCGTCGGGGTATTCTTGGGCCGGCGCCCCAGCGCCTCGACCGCCTCCAGGTCCAAGTACAGGCCGGGGCCCCAGCCTTCGCTGCCATTTTGCTCATCGCCGTGGGTCGCCGCCTCGGCGAGCAGCGCGCGGCGCAGCGGCTCGCTGGGCCGCGAGGCGCGAAATAGCTTCACGCTGCCGCAATCCACGATGTCCGGTCGAGGATCCGCGTCGTCTACCCAGCAGCTGCCGTGCGTGAGCATGCCTGCGGACAGAAAGTCGTGCTCGCCCAGCGTGGCGCGCAGCTCGCGTAGCCAGGCGATCAAGTCGAGGTGCTCGGCGCCGTCGAGCACCTCGACGTAAAAGGCGTAGCCAAAGTCGATGGCCTTGGCGCCGACGCCGGGCGGCTTCTCGCTCAGCCGATCGCGCACCAGCGCGGCGAAGGTCGCATAGCGCTCGACGAACTCGTCGCGCTCGCCCGAGTACTCGTCGTCCTCGATGGAGTAGTAGGACAGCAGCAGGCCAAATGCGTTCTCGTCGATCATCGGCGGCACCGCTTTTACCCCGCTAGGGGCCGGTCTCAAAATGAGACTCGTCGCGTGGGCTAATGCCCCCCGGAAGCCGACCGTACTTGGGGGGTCCCGCCCACCAGCTCGATGGACAGTCCGCACCACAGCCTAGCGAAGCCGCTTCGATCGGCCTCGCTCAACCCCGCCGCGCCTCCCGGTGACGAGGCCGACAGCGGGGCGCTCATCGAGGGCGTGCTGGCGACCGTCGGTCACGAGGTCCGCAATATGTTGGCCGCCGCACTCGCCAATGTCGAGTGCTTGCGCGACGGCGGTGACCTCCAGCTCAGCGACGAGGATCGCAGGAGCAGCATCGACGACACCGCGATCGCCTTGCGCCGCATCCAGGAAGTGATGAGCGCGGTCTCGGGGCTGATCAAGGGCACGCCGCCCGTGCTGGAAGAGATCGACCTGTGGAGCGTTGCCGAGCGTGCGGTGGCGTCGATCAAGCCTCACGACACGCGCATCGAGCTCGCCGGCGAGCGCGCGGTTTGCGCGTGGGGCGACGGCGCGCTGCTCGAGCAAGTGGTGGCCAACCTCGTGCACAACGCGCTCGAAGCGACCCAGGGGCAAGAGCGACGCCACGTGCTGGTGCGCGTTTACGCCGCCGGGACCGAGGCGCGCATTTCGGTGCGCGACAACGGACCCGGGGTGCCCGAAGCCTTGCGTCAGCGGATTTTCGACCCCTTCTTCAGCACCAAGGGGGAGCGCGGGACCGGGCTCGGACTCGTGCTCGTGCGCCACGCGCTGGCGCGCATGGGCGGGACCCTCAGCCTCGGCCCGAGCGAGCACGGCGCGGTGT
>DATDEV010000824.1:0-5875 GCA_036522995.1 Polyangiaceae bacterium | reverse complement strand
CGCCCTGGCGCTGCGCGGCATCGCGATGGCACAGCTCGGCGAGCTCGGGCCTGCCAAAGCCCTGCTGCGCCGCGCGGCGCAGGGGTTCGGTGCGGGCGAGCCGGTCGCGCGCGCGCGCTGCATCGTGGCGGGAGCGGAGGTGGCGCTGGCGCTGCGCGAGCTCGCGGGCTCCGAACGGGGGCTGGAGGATGCGGTCGCGCTGCTGGCCAAGCGCGGCGATGCCGCCAATGCTGCCTTCGCGCGCCTGGTGCAGGTGCGGCGCTTGACCTTGCTGGGCGAGGTCGAGCGAGCGGAGCGGGTGCTCGGCAAGCTGGCGCTGGCGGCCGCCCCGCCACGCCTGGCGGCGCTGCTGAGCCTGGCGGGGGCCGACCTGGCCATGAAGCGCGTCGACAGCGTCCGGGCCGAGCAGCTGCTGGTGACGGCGCGTGAAGCGGCCACGCGCGCGGGCATCGCGCCGCTGCTGAGCGAGGTCGAGAAGGCGGAAAACCAGCTGCGAGCGCCGGTCGCGCGCTTGCGTGAGGGCAGCGAGGAGCGGCTACTGGTGCTGCGCGACCTGCCTGCCGTGTGGGCATCGAGCAAGCTCGTCATCGATGCCTGTCGTCGAGAGGTGCGGCTGGGCAAGCAGGTGGTCAGCCTGGTGACGAGGCCGATTCTGGTCGAGCTGCTCAGCGCGCTCGGCGCAGCGGTCCCCGGCGACGTGGCGCGAGACACGCTGATCGCGCGCGTGTTTGGCGCCAAGCGCAGCAACGACTCGCATCGTGTGCGCCTGCGCGTCGAGGTGGGGCGGCTGCGTAAGCTGCTCGGGGGCCTTGCCGACGTGCGCGCGACAGCGGCTGGGTTCGAGCTCGCGGCGCGCGGGGCCGGCGGCTGCTGCGTGCTCTTGCCGCCCGCGGAAGGCGAAGCCAGCGCGCTCTTGGCGCTGCTCCGTGGCGGCGAGGCTTGGGCCACCTCCGCGCTGGCCGCGGCAGTCGGCAAGAGCCAACGCGCGGTGCAGCGGGCTTTGCTGCTGTTGGAGCGGGACGGCAAGGTGCGGGCAGTCGGCGCCGGGCGCGCGCGGCGCTGGGTGGGCGCGCCCACTTCGGGATTCGCGACGACGTTGTTACTCGTCGCTCCCGGCAGCTTGGGGTAGGGCTAAGACATGTCCAAGCCCGCGTCCGTCTCGCCCAGCAAGGCCGAAATTCTACGTGAATATGGGCCGTTCCCGGAGGTCGAGCAGGTCGCGGGCGTGACCTTCGACGGCGAGCGGGTGTGGCTGGCCACCGGCACGCACCTGCAGGCCTTCGATCCGACCACGGGGGAGGCGGGGGCGCGGCTGGCGGCGGCCAGTGATGCCGGCACGGCGTTCGATGGGCGTCACTTCTACCAGCTCACCGGCGAGGTGATTCAAAAGCTCGATGCTCGGAGCGGCGAGGTGCTCTCCACCATCCCGGCGCCAGGCAAGGGGCGCGACTCCGGGCTGGCCTGGGCAGAGGGCAAGCTGTGGGTCGGTCAACACCGGGATCGCAAGATCCTCGTCATCGAGCCGAGCTCCGGTGAAATCTTGAAAACGATCGAATCCGATCGCTTCGTCACCGGGGTGAGCTGGGTCGACGGCGAGCTGTGGCACGGCACCTGGGAGAATGACGAGAGCGAGCTGCGCCGCGTCGAGCCGACGACCGGCGAGGTGCTCGAGCGGCTCGAGATGCCGAGCGGCGTCTTCGTGAGCGGCCTCGAAAGTGACGGTCGCGACACTTTCTTTTGCGGCGGCGGCAAGAGCGGCAAAGTGCGCGCCGTGCGCCGGCCTCGCAAACGCTAATCGGCTTCCGGAATGGCGGTCGAGCGGTGGCCGCGTTTTGTCCCGGCGAGCTCGAAGACGCGAAAACGCACGGTTTAGTCCGCCGCAGTGATAGAGTCGGTGGCTCATGAGTGGCAGCGGAAAGGTCGCCCGCCAAGCGCTGCGCGCGGCGCTCGAGGCGTGGCTTTGGGGCGAGGCGAACGCCCTGAAGGAGGAGGCCTCTCCCGCTGCGGCTGCGCCCAGGGTTCGCACCGATCGCTCGGCGACGCTATTCAGCGGAGAGGCTCGGGAGTGGGTCGAGTATCTGAAGACTTCCGAGGAGGGTCGCTACGAAGCTGACGTGGCGGTGAGGGTTCACGTGCAGTCCGACCTGCGGCTGCTGGTCTTCGAGGCGGAGAATCCGGACTCGGAGTGGCTCGCTAGCATGCTGCAGGTGGGGTTTCGGCAGCTGGGGCGAAAGTTGCGGGACAAGCCCCACGTCAGCAAAGTGTTCCGCGAGCTGGTCTTCGAGAACGTTGCGAATCAGCGCGGTCAGTTGCGCGTCCGTCTCAGCCCCAGCCTCCCCAGCGAGGGCACGCGCGAATCGCGCGGTCAGCACGGGGAAGCGGGCCCCGTAAGATTGGTGCTCTCCTCCGCACTGGCGCGCAAGGCCCACGAGCTCCTGACCGGCACGCTGGGTGCGTCGGGGGACGAGCAGCTCGGCATTTTGTGGCCCGTCGTTTCGCGCATGCTGCTCAACCTCGCTTACCCGGCTGCGCCGCGCGACCTGTTCGTGACCAAGATCGACGTTTACTCGAGGGTGATGTTCATCGCGATGAACGTTCTCTACGACGATGCCAAGCGTGGCGTCCTGTGGCCTTCCAAGGCCGGCATTGCCTACACAGAACGGGTCAGTGGGGCGACGGGGATTCCGGTGCGCGACCTGCCTGTCGTAATCCCCTACTTCCGGGCCCTGCACCGGCTTGGATTCATGCTGCGCTCGAATGCCTACTCGAAGTACGAGGCAGATGCGCGCATCGTCAGTCGCGAGCTACTCGACGAATCCTACCTGCGCTTGAGCCTGGCGGGCGTCATGCCCGACGAGCTGGAATCGATGCGCGCAATGACGTTTTCGCGCAAGGGGCGCAAGGTCAAGACGCCAGCGCCGGTGCTGGGCAAATATGGCATCCAGGACGACGAGGATTTGCAAGCCTGGAAAGCGGTGGTGGGGCCCTTTCAGGATCTCGGCTTCACGCTGCTCAAGCAGCTGGGCATGGGCGAATTCGGGCGCGTGTACGAGGCGCTGAACGACAGCTCGGGATCATTTCCCGAACGCGTCGCGCTGAAGGTCGATCGCATCGCCCACAAGAAGAAGAAGGCCATCCTCGCCGCCGAAGAAGCCATGCACATCGGCCGCGCGCTGGCTGGGTCGCCGCACGTCATGCGGCTCTACGACACCGGCGTGCTACGCAAAGAGCGCTTTACCTACCACGTGCTGCAGCTGATCGATGGCGATACGCTGGACAACTTGGTGGGCGTCACCGGGCGCGAGCACGCGAGCGTGAGTCGCCCGCCCAGCGCGCGCGGCTCCGAGATCGAAGCCCAACAGGAGGTCAGGCGCGCCCTCGACGACCGCGGCAGCGAGCTCTGGCGTATGCAAAGACGGACCTCGCCGTTCACCCAGAGTCTTTCGGCAGGCATGGGGCTCGACCTCTTGACCAGCGTGCTGCTGTGGCTCGAGGAGGTGCATGAGGTGGGCTACGCCAGCAACGACCTCAAGAACGGCAACCTGATGATGAGTCGGCGTGGGCAGCTGAAGGGCATCGACCTCGACTCGTACGGTCCGGCGCATTCCCCCAAGGACAAGATGACGGACTTCATGTTCCTGGCGGTGTCCCTCGTGCTGCTCATGTTCAGCAAACCGATCGCGCGTGGTGTCACTCTCGCGTCGTGGGAAGAGCTGATCGAGAGCGAAGCTCAGCTTCGCGCAGGGCTGACTGCCGCCTGGCCGTTCGGGGACGTCGAGCGCATCAGCGACGGGCGCGTCTCACGGCATGAGCTCGGTGACGTGCTGGTGCATTTGGTACAGCGCAGCCGTCACCTGATTTACGCCAAGCAGCCCGACGTTTTCGCAGCGGACATCGTGCGCCTGATGGACGTCAAACGACGGCTACTGGTCGAAGAGCTCGTGATCGACTGACCGCAGTGCCTGCACGGGAAGTTGCCAGCGCCGCCGAAACTGCCGTCAGCTGAACTCGCCGCGAATGTATTGCTTGGTGCGCTCTTCGCGCGGGTCCTCGAACAGCTCTTTGGTGGCTCGGTACTCGATCAGGTAGCCGGTGCGACTGCCGGCGGTGGTGTCCACGAACAAGAATGCCGTGCGATCGGCGACGCGCTGGGCCTGCTGCAAGTTGTGCGTAACTATTGCGATGGTGTACTTGCGCTTGAGCTCCAGCATCAGCTCCTCGATGCGCCTGGTCGCGATCGGATCCAGCGCCGAACACGGTTCATCCATCAGCAGCAGGTCGGGTTCCACGGCGATGGCGCGCGCGATGCAAAGGCGCTGCTGCTGGCCGCCGGAGAGCGACAAGCCGCTGCTATGCAGCTTGTCCTTGACCTCTTCCCATAGCGCCGCGCCGCGCAACGCCTGCTCGATGCGCTCGGCATAGTCGCCCTTGAAGCCGTTGAGCTTCAGGCCAAACGCGACGTTTTTGTAGATACTCATGGCGAACGGGTTCGGCTGCTGGAACACCATGCCGATCGAGCGCCGCACCGCCACCGGATCGATGTGCGGCGCGTAGATGTCCTGCCCTTGATAGTGGACGGAGCCGGTCAGCCGAAAGTTCGGGATGAAGTCGTTCATGCGATTCAGGCAGCGCAGCACGGTGCTCTTGCCGCAGCCCGATGGCCCGATGAAGGCGGTAATCTCGTGGGCTTTGACCACCACATTCGTGTCGCGGACGGCCAAAAACTCGCCGTAGTGGAGCTTGCCGACGCGGCAGTCGACGACTGAGCGCTCGGCGTCCGCAGCTGCGGCCTTGGGCCTCGACCCAGACGTGGATGTGGATTCGCTCGTCGTGGGCTGCTGCTCGCCAGCTGCCAAAATTGCCTCACTAGTCATGGCTGCGGGTCCCTCACTGTTCTTCCTGGCGGCGCGTGACCACCTGCGCGGCGACGTTCACCACCAAAACCGAAACCACCAGCACCAATGAGGCCGCCCAGGCCAGGTCGACTTGGTTCTCGAATGGGCTCCCGGAAAAGTTGTAGATCAGCACGGCCAGCGAAGCGATCGGCTCGCCGAGCTTGCCGTCGAACCAATAGTCGCTGAAAAGCGCGGTGAACAAGAGCGGCGCCGTCTCGCCCATGGCCCTGGCCAGTGCCAGCATCACGCCAGTCAAGATGCCGGGCATCGCGGTAGGGATCACGATGGAGACTACCATCTGAGTCCGATTCGCGCCCATCCCGAGCGCTGCCTGCTTCATCTTCGAGGGTACCATGCGTAGGGCTTGCTCGGCCGTGAGCATGACCACGGGCACCATCAAGATGCCTGTCGCCACCCCACCAGCCAGCGCGCTGAAGGAGCCGGTGTTCACGACCACCAAGGCGTAGGCAAAGACGCCCGCCAGAATCGAGGGCATGCCGGTCATCACCTTGCCGGCAAAGCGTACCGTGGACGCCAGCTTCGTCTCGCCACCGTACTCGGCCAGATAGACGGCCGCCAGGAAGCCCAGCGGAAGGCTGAGCACGGCCGCGAGCGACACCACGACGACGGTACCCAGCAGGGCATTGCTGATGCCGCCGCCGATCGCCCCGGCTCCGGGCGTGAGCTCGGTGAACAGCTCGAGGCTCAGCAGCGGAGCGCCCCGCGCGATCAGCATGTAGAGCACCGAGATCAGCGGCAGCATCGCGAGCGCCGCCATGCCGAACGCCAGCCAAGTCAGGATGGCATTGAGCGCGGTACGTCCGTTGCTGTACGAACGCGAGAAATTCGCAGGTGTCGAGCTGGGGGCGGGACTCAATTCTGCGCCGCTGCTGGCCATCAGTTGAGTCCTTTCAGCTCGCGCGTCGTGCGCAGCATGATGAACGAACCGAGCGCGTTGACCCCCAGCGTGATCAGCAAGA
>DATDEV010000823.1:0-10175 GCA_036522995.1 Polyangiaceae bacterium | reverse complement strand
CAGTTTGCTAGCCGGCCCGCTCGACGCAAGCGGCGTCGCGAGCGACGCCGCCGTGCAGCTCACGTATGCGCGTCCGGCGGGGCAGCGCATCAGCGGCGGCGCCGAGGCCAGCGGCGAGCGGCTCGTGCTGCGTGCCAGCGGCGCTGACCCACTGACGCGAACGGAAGAGCGCGCCGGCAAAGCACGCGTGACGCCGGAGCCGAATTGCTTGTTCGAGGACGCCTGGGCGGCAGCGCAGCATGCTGGCGCAGACAGCAACGCCGGCCTGCGCATGCGCTATCAATGGAGCGACAAACACGCTCGCCCAGTCTGGGAGGTCTTGAGCCCCGGCGGCGAAGTGCTGCGACGCCTGGACGGCGTGAGCTGCTCGATCTTGACGCGCTGACTGCCGCGCGCCACGGCGCTCACATGCCCGACAGGATCCGAAAATGCTCGCCGTCGCGCACGAGCTCGAGACGGTTATCGGCGACGCGGCGGCGCCAGACCTCACCCTGCGGCGACGGCACCTTGTAGCTGGCGCTGTACGTGTAGTCGACGAACACCTGATTGGCGCGGCCCGTCGTCACGTCGCGGTAAAAGATTTCGTAGCGGATGGAGCGCGTCTTGCTGAACTCCAGGTCCAGGTAGGCCTTGAGACCTTCGAAATCGAGGTCGTCGCTCGTGTCCACGCTCCCGCCATCCTCGTAGTACTTTCGATCGGCGAGCTTCAGCAGCATCGCAACGTTGCGCTTTTCGACAGCGTGCCGGTAGTCCTCACAGAACGCGATGACGTCGCGATTGAAATCGTTGTCGGCCACGTCGGTGTTCGGGATGTACTGCGGCGAGCAACCGAGCGCCGAAAGCGCAAGCGCGGAGGTGAAGGAGAGGAATCGGGACGAGGACTTCACTGGAGGGGCCAAACGCCGGTGCCCAGGGGGCTATTCCGGCCGGCGCACACTGCCAAAAGCGGCCGAGCCGGGCAAGCCGGCTGCTTGGCACACGGCTTCGAACGCCCGAAAGCCAAGATTTTCGAGCGAGTCGCGCCCGCCCGGCAGCCGCGCCAGCAGCTCCGCATCCACGCGCGGGCCCCCTGGAGCCACCGCGAGCAGCAACCCCCGGGCCCCTTGCTCGAGCGCCGGGATGCCGCTGGCTGCCAGCACGCGCGCGGACGTCGGTCCCACGTGCTCGGCCGCCAGGACCAGCACCGCGTCCACGTCACCGGCCGCCAGCCAGTCGCACGCCACCTCGAACGCCTCGAGCGCGGCTCCGGCGCCCGAGCCGACGGCGTGAGCCAGGCCGCCCAGGCCGAAGGCGATCGCCACGTGACCGGCGCAGGCGTTGGGCGAGGTGGCGGGGAAGCGCCGCGGCTCGGCGTGCTCGGGGCCGCGCGCGAGGATGCGCACGCCGAACTCGGCGTCGGCTTCGAGGGTCGCGCCCACGCTGCCCACGACGACGCCCGTACGCGCACGCTCCAGGCTCACGCCGCGCGCGCGCGCCTGGGCCAGCAAGTCGGCGCCTGCTGCGATGGCCAGCTCCGACAGCAAATCGGAGCGCGGCAGCCGTTCGACCGCGCAAACCAGCTCCGGCAGCACGCGCTCCAGCTCCAGCTGATGCACGGCGGCCCCGGCCGCCACCAGATGCACGGGCCGAGCGGCAAGCGTGCGCGCGGGCTGGGCGTCCCGTCCGCGTCCCAGTACCAGCGCTGCGTTGGCGCCGCCGAAGGCCGTCGCCAGCTTGAGGCAATACTTCGCAGCCGCGGGCTGGTTGCGCTCGAGCAGCGTCGAGGGGAGCCCCGGCATGGGCGCGCCGCTGCCCGCCGACGCCGGCAGCAAGCCGCGCTCGAGCGCATCGAGCGCCGCCAATGCCTCCAGCGCGGAGGCAGCGCCCAGGGTGTGACCGACCGCGGGTTTGAAGGCATGCAGCGGCAGCTCGCTGGCTCGCTCGCCGAAGACCAGCCCGAGGGCCCTGGCCTCGGAAGCGTCGTTGTAGGAGGTGCCGGTGCCGTGCACGCTCACGAAGTCGACCGCCCGAGCGGGCAGCGCCGCATCGCAGAGCGCCTGCTGGGCAGCGCGCGCCAGGCCGCGACCGCTGCGATCGGGGGCCGTGATGTGCACCGCGTCGCTGCTCGCTCCGAAGCCGACGATGTAGCCGTAGGCGCGTGCGGCGGCCCGAGTCAGCGCGACCAGCGCCACGCCCTCACCCAGCGCCATGCCGTCTCGGTCTGCGCGGAACGAACGGGGCGGCGCAGCGCTCGTCGCCTTCAGGCTATCGAAGCCGGCTCCGACCCAGTCGCTCTCTGCATCGTAGCCGCCGGCGATCACCAGCTCGCAGCGGCCGAGCTCCAGCCAGCGTAGCCCGAGCCCCAGCGCCAGCGCCGAGGACGCGCAGGCCGCGTACAGCGAGACCAGGCGTTCGGGCGACTTGCCGAGCACACCGCTCAGGCCCTGGAGCGGAGCGAAGTAGCTGCAGCGCGCCCAGCCGCCCTCTGCGCTCGGCTCGCCCGCGGCCGGCCCGAGCTGACGCTCGAGCGCTGCCAGTCCGCCGCTCGAGCTGCCGATCACCAGCCCCAGCCGACGCGCGCGCCAGGCGGGATCGTCGGCCGTCAGCTGCTCGACGACTTGCTGCAGGCCCAGCTCGAGCAGCGCGCGCGGGCGCTCCACGCGCCCCGCAGCGCTGGCCGTGACGCGTGCGAAGGGCTTGCCCGACGCGCGCGTCGACCAGGCCATGCGCGCGGTCTCGTGGGCCTCACCGACCGCAAAGGCTGCCGGCCCCAGCCCGAGCGCCGAGGCGGCGCCACGTGCAACGATCGCGACCGCCATCGCTTCAAGACTCCGGTTCGCGTGGGCTCGGCCCCAGCAGGAAAGCACTGAACGCGCGCTTGCTGCCCGAAAGCACGAGCACCCGCTCGACGCCCCTGCCCTCGGCTGCAAGCTCGGCGCCGTGGGCGAGCACGACCGCGCCCAGCGCCTCGTGGTAGCCGCCGGCCGACGCGAACGAGCGCCTGGCGACGCGACTCCAGCTGGAGGCTTCGAGCGAGAGCAGGAGCTCGGGGCTGCTGGCTCCGAGCAGGACCAGGCAGCGCTCGGCAACCGGCTCGGGCGCAGGCAGCACGGAAAGAGCGCTACTGACCTCGAGAGGCCCCTGGAAATGCCCGAGCAAGAGCGCCAGGGCAGGACTTCTATCCGCGTCGGCAGCCAGCGCCTCGAGCAGCAGAAAACCTGCCCCTTCGCCGCGCTCGGCCCGCTCGGCATCGCCCGGATCCAGCAGCGGACCAAGCACGCGCTCGACGATGCTGTCGCGCGGCGCGCAGGCGCCCACGACTATCCGGGAAGCGACGCCCAGCTCGAGCAGGTCCGCGCCGGCCGCGACCGCCGCCTCGCCGCTCTGCGCCAGATCGCTCACGGCGAAGACCGGGCCGGTGAGCCCAGCGTACACCGAGGCGTTGCCCGCGGGCGCCGAGGGCACGAGATGCGGAAACTCTGCGGGCGGCACGTGACGCGGCCCACGCTGGCTGGCCCGCGCCAAAAACGCCATCGTTCGCTCGACCGCGCCGAAGGCGGTGCCGAGCACGAGCCCCGTAGACGCGTCGCGCCGGAGCAGCTCCGCCCCGAGCGCCGCAAATGACGAAGCGCGATCGAAGCGCCGCGAGCGCTCGGGGTCGAGGCGCTTTTCGGGCTCGGTCGCGGCGTCCATGCTGATTGCGGCACGAATCGCGATCGGCCGAGCTCTGTGCGCCCGCTCCGGCGCGCGCGTGTGACTGGCGGCCAGCGCCAGCACGCAGCTCATGCCCCCGAAGCCGAAGGAGCTCGAGAGCGCGGCGTCGAGGCGCTGCCGCTGCTGCGGCGCCCGCACGTGCCGTAGCCCAGCCAGCTCCGGCTCGCTCAAGCCGACGCTCGGCGGTACCGCGCCCTGGGAGAGCGCCAGCACCGTGATAGCGGCTTCGACCGCGCCCGAAGCCCCGAGCGTGTGACCGAGCTGGGCCTTCGACGACGACACCCACACCGAGCCGGCGGAGGCGCCCAGTACGTCGAGCAGGGCGCGTGCCTCCATGGCGTCGTTCTGCTGCGTGCCGGTGCCGTGAGCGTTGACATAGCCCAGCTCGGCCGGACTGCGCCCGGCGCGCGCCAGCGCTGCGCGCAGCAGCGCCGCCGCGGGCACCGCGCTGGCATCGGGATGGGTGATGTGATGCGCCTCCGCCCCCACCGCGTAACCATCGAGCCAGGCCAGCACCTCCGCCCCGCGCGCTTGCGCGCTCGCCTCGCGCTCCAGCACGAGCACGGCGGCGCCCTCACCCAGGTTGAGACCGCCACGCGCCCGATCGAACGGCCGGCAAGGCTCGGCATCCGTGGCGCCGAGCGCATTGAAGCCCAGCACAGTGAGCCTGCACAAACCGTCCGCGCCGCCGACGATGGCGTGGTCGACCTCACCACGCTCGAGCCAGGCCGCGCCCTGCACGAGCGCGATGGCGCCGCTCGAGCAAGCGCTACAAATGCTGCGCGTCACGACCACCCCGCCCAGCGCAGCCGCTACCGGCGCCAGGCTGGCCGAGAGCGGGTAGCTCATCAACTGCTCGGCGCGCGCCGGCGACAGCGACGCCAGGTCGGGTCGGGACAGCTCCGCCTCGGTCTCGAACATGCCGCCGGTGGTGCCTCCGAGCGCCACGCCGAGCCGAGCTCCCGGCGCGAGCCGCGCTTGCTTTACCGCCTCGCGGGCGGCTGCCACCGCCATGGCATCGGTGCGCGAGAGCTCGTGCCCCGTGCCAGCCACGTCGGTCACGCGCAGGCCCTTGACCTCACCCACGAGCCGCGAGCGCACGTCGCCCGGGTCGAAGAGCGAGAGCGGCGACAGGCCTCGCTCGCCGCGCATCAGCGCCGAGAACGTCGCCGGCGCTGTCTGACCGAGCGCCGACACGATGCCGACGCCCGTAACCGCGATGCGGCGTCCACTCACGCTCACGGCAGACTACCCGCCCTCCGACGAACGCGCGCCCTCGGCGCCCGCGCGCGTCAGAAATTCGGCGATGGCTTCCACGGAAGCGAATACGCCGCGCCCCGCGTCGCCCTCCGGCACGGTCACGCCGAAGCGCTCCTCGATGGCCATGGCCAGCTGCAGCGCATCGAGCGAATCGAGGCCCAGCCCCTCGCCGAACAGCGGCGCCGCGTCGTCGATGTCCTGCTCGCTCTTGCCGCGCAGGTCGAGCTCCTCGATCAGCGCGCGCTTGATGCGCGACTTCAGCTCGGAGGCGGCTAAACTCACGTGTTTGCCTGCTTGACGATGGCCGCCACGACGTCGGCGTCCTTCACCCCGTCGACCTCGGCCCTGTACGACAAAACCAGCCGGTGGCGCAGCGCCGGCAAGGCCAGCGCCAGCACGTTTTCCACGTCTGCCGCCGCCTCGCCGCGGATGGCGGCGTGCGCCTTCGCAGCCAGCACCAGCGCCTGACTACCGCGCGGCCCGGAGCCGAAACGGACGTAGCTCTTGACCTCGCTCAGCGACTCGGGACCGGGGCGCGTCGCGCGCGTCATGCGCACGGCAAGTGCGACCGCGGCATCGGTGACGGGCACGCGCGGCACGAAAGCCTGCAGCATGCGCAGCTCGTCCGCCGACAGCACGCGGCCGATCTCGGGCGTCACGCCGGAGGTAGTACGCCGGGCGATGCGCTGCTCCTCGTCCTCGCTCGGGTATTCGACGTGCACCTCGAGCAAGAAACGGTCGAGCTGCGCCTCGGGCAGCGCGTACGTCCCTTCTTGCTCGATCGGATTGCGCGTGGCGAACACCTGGAACGGCGCCGGCAGCGGATGCGTCGCGCCGCCGATGGTCACGGCCCGCTCCTGCATGGCCTGCAGCAGGGCAGCTTGCGTCTTGGGAGGCGTGCGATTGATCTCGTCGGCCAAGACCAGATTCTTGAAGATCGGTCCGGGCAAGAAGCTGAGCTCGCGCCGGCCGCCCTGCTCGCTGAGCACGTCGGTGCCAGTGATATCGGCCGGCAGCAGATCGGGCGTGAACTGCACGCGGCCGAAGCTCAAGTCGAGCGCCCTGGAGACACTGCTCACCAGCAGCGTCTTGGCCAGCCCCGGTACACCGACGAGCAGCGCGTGCCCCTGGGCGAGCAGAGCCACGATCAGGTGATCGACCACGCTTTCCTGGCCGACGACGATGCGCCCCACCTCCTCACGCAGCCGCGCGCACGCGGCGGACGTCTGGGCGAGGAGCGCGGCATCTTGTGATTTTGCGGGGTCTTGGGTCACGGCGAGGCCGCGGAGCTTAGCATCATGCTCGAGTTGCGGGGTGGAAGGAGCAGGGTTATGGGCCCCGCGTGAAAAGCCCGGCGACGACCATCGTGGAGCGCCCGCCCCCCGGCCCGGCGCAAGGCCCCCTGCCGGCGCCGGCTTGGCTGGTCGTGCTGCTCGCAGTCGCGCTCGCGCTCGTATCGGCGCTGTCACTTTTGCGCGCTTGGCAGCGGAGACGCAAGTGAACGACCCACGCGCTGGAGGCTCGCTCACGGGCCCGCGCGCCGGAGGCTCGCTCACGGGACTGGTGCGCCGGGTGCTGCTGGTCACGCTGCTGGGCGTGGTGCTGTACGGCTTGTTCGTGGTTTACACCGGGCTGCAGGAGATGGGTTCGACCCTGGCGCGCTTTCACGTGAGCGCGCTGTTCGCAGCGCTGGGCCTGGCCTGCTTCAACTACGGCTTGCGCTTCGCCAAGTGGCAGTATTACCTGAAACGACTGGGCATCGCGGGCATTCCGCTGTGGGACAGCTTGCTGGTGTTCTTGACCGGCTTCGTGCTGACGATCACGCCGGGCAAGGTCGGCGAGGTCTTCAAGAGCGCCGTCCTGTTCAAGACGCACGGCGTGCCGGTGGCCCGTACGGCGCCGATCGTGATCGCCGATCGCCTCACCGACGTGATCGGCATCGTGACGCTGATCGTGATCGGCGGCGCCACCTTTCCGGGCGGCCTCCCTTGGGCGCTGGCGGGCGCTGTCGCAGTGGCGGCCGGGCTCGTGCTCATCTCCTGGCAAGCGCCGGCGCTCTGGCTCTGCGCGCACCTCGAACAGCGCCGGGGCAAGCTGGGCGCCATCGTGCCCAAGCTGCGCGAGGCGCTCATCAGCCTGCGTATCGTGGCGAGCCCCGGCGCGCTGCTCGTGCCCAGCCTGCTGTCAGTGGTCGGCTGGGGCGCCGAAGGGCTCGCGCTGTACACGCTGCTCTGCGGTTTCGAGCAGCACGTGCCGCTGCTGCTGGCGGTGCTGTTCTATGCGACGGCGACGCTCGCCGGAGCGCTGGTGCCGATCCCGGGCGGCCTGGGCCTCGTGGAGGGCATGTTGCGTCAAGCGCTGCTTCACCTGGGCGGCGTGGAGCAAGGCGCCGCGACGGCATCGATGATCCTGGTCCGCCTGGCGACGCTGTGGTGGGCCGTGCTGGTGGGCTTCATCGCGCTCTTTTTGCTGCGGCTCCGCTTTCCTGCCGCCCTGAGCGGTGACGTCGCGGCTAATGCGCAGGGCGCCCGGATAGGCTAGCTTTGCGGGATCATCCCCCGCATGTCCGGCGCTCGTCTTCTCAGGTTCGTTCGCGGCAGCTTCCCTTCGTTCTTGCTGGCAGCCGCGTGTGGCGGCGGCGCTGGCGAAGCGCCCGCACAGGCGCCGAGCGACGCCAGCGCTGACGCCTCGGCGGGGCCGAAGAAAGCCCGCGACGACGGCGAGCTCGATTCGCTCGAAGCGCTGCGCAGTAAGCTGAAAGCGCCCGGCCAGACCAAGGAGCTGAACCTGGCCGCCAAGGGCTGGGGCGCGCAGCTGGGCCACGTGCTGGGCGACGCCGAGACGCTCACGGCGCTGGAGAAGCTCGACGTGAGCGACAACGACCTCGGCCCCGACGGCGCACGTGGCCTGCTCGGCTCCTCGCACCTGGGTGCGCTGGCGGTGCTCGACCTGGGCGGCAACGAGATCGGCGATGCCGGCGCCGAGGCGCTGGCTTCGGGCAAGCTCGAACGCCTGACGACGCTCAACCTGAGCGGCAACGGCATCGGTCCCGACGGCGCCAAAGCGCTAGCCAAGAGCAAGGGTTACCCGGCGCTAAGCTCGCTCGATCTGAGCATGAACCCGGTGGGCGCCGACGGCGTCAAGGCCCTCGGGGCAGCGGGTCTGGGCAAGCTCAGCGCGCTGTTCTTGCTCGGCAGCGAGATCGGGCCGGACGGAGCCCGCGCGCTGGCCAAGGGCGGCTTCAAGCTCAAGGTGCTGGCTCTCTCGGGCAACTCGATCGGCGACGAGGGTGCCAAGGCCTTGGCCGGCTCGGCCAAGCTCTCGTCGCTCGGCACGCTAGACCTCAGCGCCAACGGCATCGGCGACTCGGGTGCCAAGGCGTTGGCTGGCTCGCCACACCTCAAGGGCCTGGGCAAGCTCGAGATGTTCGCCAACGAGCTCGGTCCAGCCGGCAAGGCGGCGCTCACGAAGCGCTTCGGCGACGCCGTCAAGCTGTGAGCGCGCGCAGCGCCGCGAGCGCCTGCGACATATCGAGCGGCAGCGGGGACTCGAAGCGCAACGCTTCGGCGCTGCGCGGGTGAACGAACCCGAGCACGGCCGCGTGCAGCGCCTGGCGACCCAGCGCCGTGGCGATTGTGAGCAGCTCCGGATCGCTCGGCTGACGCCCGTAGAGCCAGTCGCTGAGCAGCGGGGCGTGCGCCTGCTCCGACAGGTGCACGCGGATCTGATGCGTGCGCCCCGTCTCCAGACGGCACTCGACCAGCGCCGCGCGACCGCCGGCCAACTTTTCGAGCACGGCGACGTGGGTCGCCGCGCGCTTGCCGGTGCTGGTCTTCGAGGTGAAGCGCAGGCGCGAGCGCGGATGGCGGTCGTACAGCGTCTCGATGCGACCGGTCTGCGGTACCCCCAGCGTGAGCGCTCGGTAAACGCGCTCCATGCTGTGAGCCGAGAGCTGGGCCTTCAGGCCCTCGCGCGTCGGCTCGTCTTTGGCCACGACCAGGATACCGCTCGTGTCCTTGTCGATGCGGTGCACCACGCCCGGGCGAACCGCAGCGCTCGGGTCTCGCGGATCGGCGCCGGCGCGCTCGAAGCCGCCGCGGGCGAGCAGGCCGTTCACCAGCGTGCCCGAAGCGTGGCCACGCGCGGGGTGCACGACCAGCCCCGCCGGCTTGTCGATCACGATCAGGTGCGGATCCTCGAACAGCACCCGGAACTCGACCGAGGCGTCGGGCGTCGCCGAGCTGGGCGGTGGCTCGCTGGGGTCAACCTCGAGCTCGGCGCCACCGCGCACCTGCTGCTTGGCGCGGCAAATCTTGCCGTCGACCTTGACGCGCCCCTCGGCGATCCAGCGCTGCACGCTGGCGCGTGACGCCTGCGGCATCAGTCGCACGACCACCTTGTCGACCCGCTCGGGCGGCTCCGAAGCCGCGAGCACGAACACCTGCTTCATGGCGGCCGCTCGGCGTTCAGCGCCGCTCGGACGCCACTACCAGAGCCGACTTTTGATGTGTCCCTTGGACTTGACCAGGATGTCGACCAGCGCGCGATCGTAGAAGTTGCGGTGATAGAGGTCCGGCGAAACGCGGCTCTTGTAGAGCGCGCGGCCCTCCTCGATCTCCTCGGACAGCTCGTCGAACAGCGAATCGTGCTCGATACCCCGGATGATCTTCTCTTCGTTGTACAGAGACAGGTCGCTGGCGATGGCACGAGCAAGACGACGGGCGGCTTCTTCGGTTTCAATCAGCGGCATCCAGAGGGCTCCTATGAGGAAATGAAATTATCGTCTGCCGCACGAGCCGCTGTCAAAAGACTCGAAGCGGCTCGGGAATCAGGCTCGTTTCGCGGTGCTTTTGCGGGCCGGTCTGCGGCGCGTTTCTCCGAACCATCAAGAGCGCCAGCCAGGGGAGCCAAATCAGGGCGTAGCGAGCGGCCCCGAAGAACACCACGTGCGTGACGCAGCACAGCCCCAACAGCGCGGCGGCGAGCGCCAATAACGGCCGGCGGCCCGGCGTGGGGCGCTCGGCCAGCAGCCCGCCCAGCAGGGCCAGCTCGGCCAGGTAACCCCAGGGCGACAGTCCGAAGCCCAGGGCAGCGACCGCCCACCACCTGGCCCGGCGCCGCTCACCGCTGCGCAAAAAGCCCAGACACGCGCCCAGCAGCAGGAGCCGCGAATAGAGCGTTTCGGCGGCGGCGAGCGCCAGCTTGGTGCGCTCGCTTATCAG
>DATDEV010000822.1:0-13064 GCA_036522995.1 Polyangiaceae bacterium | reverse complement strand
TTTTTCCTGTTCCAGCCCTCGACCTCGACCAGCTCCACGCCCGGGATCGCCTGCAGAATTTGGCGCGGCGACTCGTAGATGTCGTTGTAGCGGCCCAGGTAACAGGAGTCGTGATAGGCGACGCGACTCTTGACCGGCTGCTTGGGCACGAGCTTCTTTTCGGCGACCAGACCGAGCATGTAGTCGGTGTGGTGAATCACCTCGAACTTGGCGCCAAAGTCGGGGTACTCGTTGGTGAGCGTGTTGAAGCAGTGCGGGCACGTGGTCAGGATCTTCTTGATGCCGCCCTGGCTCTTGTAGCCGTTCAAGGTGGCGGCGTTGGTCTCCGCCAACATCGCGAACAGGTACTCGTTGCCGGCGCGCCGAGCCGGGTCGCCGGTGCACGTCTCTTCCTCGCCCAGGATGGCGAAGTCGACGCCCGCTGCCAGCAGCAACTGCGCTGTGGAGCGCGCGATCTTCTTGGCGCGATCGTCGTAGCTGGCGGCGCAACCCACCCAGAACAGCACCTCGGTGTCGGGCTTCTCCGAAAACATCTTGAGCCCCAAACCCTCGGCCCAGTTGCTGCGGTCCACGCGCGCCAGGTTCCAGGGATTGCCGTTCGACTCCATGCCCTCGAAGGGCTTGCCCAGCTCTTGCGGGAACTCGCCCTTGATCACCACCAGATTGCGGCGCATCTGCACGATCTTGTCCACGTAGCTGATGTTCACCGGGCACTGCTCTTCGCAAGCGCGACAGGTGGTGCACGCCCACAGCACGTCCGGGTGGATCACCTCGGGCACCAGGTCTATCGGCTTCAGCTGCTTGTCGGTCTCGAGCTCGGCTTCCCGCCCGTACAAGTGGTTACGCAGATCCAGCGTAAATTGCTTGGGCGACAGCTGCTTGCCGGTCGTGAAAGCCGGGCAATTGTCCGAGCAGCGCCCGCACTCGGTGCAGGTGTAGAAGTCGAGCACGTCCTTCCAGCTGAAATGATTGATGCGCGCGTAGCCGATGCGCGCCGAGAGCAGGTCCTCGCCTTCGGTCGCCTTCTCCACGGCTGCCATCAGCTTTTCGGTATTTTCCGCGAGCGGCCGCAGGCGCCCGCGCGGCGTCGTGAGGTCTCCCAGAAAGACGTTGGGGATGGCGGTGATGATGTGAAAGTGCTTCGAGTAAGGCAGGATGTTCAGGAACACGAGCACCAGCGTGCTGTGCGTCCAAAAACCGACGTGCGCGAGCGTGACGAGGGCCTCTACCGACAGCCCCGACACCAGCTGCGCCACCAGCGAGCCGCCCGGATCTGGAAACACGTGGTAGCCCGGTCCCGCGGCGCTGCCGAGCGGCGCCAAGAGCGTGCCGGCGCGAGCGCACCAGGTCGCGTCGGCGTCGCACACGCTCTGCGCGAAGCGTTCGCGTAGTGCCAGGCCCGAGCCGTCGTACAGCAGGTCCGCCAGCATCATGGTGATGATGATGCCGAGGATGAGTAGTCCCTCGCCGCTCAGCGTCATGCGCTTCTCGCGCTTGATGGCGCGAAAGTAGATGAACACGCTGGCTCCGCCGATCACCAGCAGCGCGAACACGTCCTTGACGAACGAGTACAGCTCACCGAGCGGCAGCCCGAGCACGCCCTCTGGCCCCAGCACGAACAAGTTGAACGTCGGCTCGAAGCCGCGCCCCCACAAGATGAGCGTGCGCAGCAGCAGCACCGCGAAGCCCATGAAAATCAGCTGGTGCGCCAGCCCCGCGGCCAGGTAGTTGCGCATCTTCTTTTGGTAGAGCGCGAAGGTCCACACCGCGCCCAGGCGCTTGCCGACCTCGTCGACCCGACTCTCCCAGGTCGCGTCGCCCACCTTCAGCAGGTGCCAGCGGCGCCTCGCGCTCCACGCAAATGCGCCCGTGAGGGTCACGAGGATGAGCGCCATCAGAACTGGATTCATCGAGGTCTCCTTCGGCCGCTGTCTCGTTGCCGGCCATCCACCAATCTTTTAGGGATGCACGGCTGGCCGCTCGATGAAGCTTAGCCCTGCCCCGACAGCCTCAGCCAAATCAAAAGCAGGATCCACAGCACGACGCCGACCAGCATGATCAGCACCGCGGGCGACAGCCGGCCCCGATCTGCCGCTGATTGCTGCGCCTCGATCGCCGTTTCACCACTTTCGGCGATCGACGCCGGCGGCTTGGACGGCAACCCGCGCAGGCGCTTGACCGACGGGTCGGACTCCTGACTCGGGACCACCGTGAGCAGCAGCACGCCGCGCGGCAAGTCGGAGCCCGCGGCCGGCAGTCCGCCCTGCTCGGGGATGCGCAGGGTGATGCCGCGCGAATCGGGCAGCTCGTCGTCGGAGCGCGCCGGCAGCGTGACCTCGACCATCTCGGCGGGCTCTTCCTTCGCGCGCAGCGTGATGGCGCCCGAGCGACCGCACGAATCGCAGCCACCGCCCCCGCAGCTGGCGCAAGCCAGGTTGCGAGGCAGCTCGAGCTCGACCACCTCACCCGTGGTGAGCCAGCCTCGCTTGACCTTCACGCGATGCAATACGTCCGGACCGCGTGGTCCCTCGACGGCACGACTGGTGACGCGAGCGAGGACTTCCGACAACACATCCTTATACCCGCGCGAAGATCGCTTAGGTAGCCAAAACGAGCGCGCACTCCGCCCCTGCGACTTTCGGTCGAAGATTCGGTAGCCGGCTTGCCGTAGGCGGCCCAAAGAATTTTCCGTTCTGGAAAGCGGGACGGCATGCATGCCGTGGTGAAACTCGACCAGGATAGACTTGCACCGAGCCAGCTCCATCAGCGCGATCGAACGAAATGTCCTCGCCCAAGCCGAGCGACTAAACCACCGAGTCGGCCTCGTGGGTTTGGGGCCCCAACCCAGGTTGTCTCGTAGAGTTTTGGGGCCCCAACCCCAAAACTGTCGTGACCGAGAATGTCTTGGCTATGGTTGATGACCGTATGCCGAAGCGCCTGACCATCGTCTGCTTCTCTTCCCAACCCTGGGAAGACAAGATGTGGACCAACAAGCATCACATCATGATGCGCGTGGCCAAGCAGCATCGCGTGGTGTTCGTCAATTTCAGGCAGCAAAGCCCCTTCGCCTTCGTGCGCGACGCCAGGCGCCACACCCCGAGCACCCGCGTCCGGCTCAGCAACTTACGGCGTGAGCCGGCAGTGCGCAGCGTGCCCGAGGGGCTCGAGGTGCTCGACGTGTGGACGCCGTGGCTCAACTTCGTCGGCAGCGGCCACCTGCTGCGGCGCCACAACGAGTTCGAGCACCGCGTGGACGTGGTCGGGCGCTGGCTAGCCGCGCAGGGCATCGAAGACGCCGTGCTCTGGGTCTATCACCCCGGCTACGGCGACGCGGTGGCGCGTATCCCGCACAGCGCCATCCTCTACGACTGCGTCGACGAGTACACCGCCTTCCCCGAATTTCGCCACACCAAGAGCTGGATCGCCGAGCGCGAACGGCGGCTATGTCAGCTGGCCAGCGTCGTGGCCTGCACTGCGCCCTCGCTGTTCGAGAGCAAACAGAAGCTCGCGCCCGGGCGCACGCACTTCGTGCACAACGTGGGCGAGGGCGCGCATTTCGAGCAGGCGCTCGACCCCGCGCTGCCCATCGCGCCAGACCTGGCGGCGATTCGCCGGCCCCGCATTGGCTTCATCGGCGCGGTCAGCGACTACAAGCTGAACATCGATTGGCTGCTGCACCTGGCGGACGCGCGCCCTGACCTCAGCATCGTGCTGGTAGGCCCTACCGGCGTCGCCGATCCGAGCACCGACGTCGGTAAGCTGCGTGAGCGCAAGAACGTGCATCTCTTGGGTCACCGCAGCTACGAGCAGCTGCCGAGCTACCTCAAGGGCTTCGACGTGGCCGTGATTCCGTACCGCATCAACGACTACACGCGCGCCGTCTTTCCGATCAAATTCTTCGAGTTCTTGGCATCGGGTCGCCCCGTGGTGATCAGCCCCCTACCGGCCGTGCGCGACTACTGGGACGCGGTGCGGGTAGCCGACAGCCCCGAGAGCTTCGTGGCCGCCTGCGTCGAAGCGCTACAGCCGGAGCCTGCCGCGAGCGTCGCGCGACGCCTGGAGCTTTCGCGTCAAAACAGCTGGGACTCGCGGGTCGACAAGCTGCTCGGACTGCTCTACGCGGCCTTGCCAACGGCGCCGTGAGTCGCTGAGCGAGTCCCAGGCTTGCCGTCGCTGCGAAAGCACCGTAAGTCGTGCGCCGTGAGCGCGATCCTGGCCCTGTTCGACTTCATTCGTCACATCGACAAGCACCTGGTGCACATGACCCAGACCATGGGTCCATCGCTATACTGGGTGCTGTTCGCGATCGTCTTCGCCGAAACGGGCCTGGTGGTGACGCCGTTCCTGCCCGGCGACTCGCTGCTGTTCGCGATCGGCGTGCTGTGCGCGATGGATCCGGTACGGCTCGGCTTGCCGGCAGACGGCTTCGTGCCTTCGCTGCCAGTCGTGTGCGTGGTGCTGTTCGTGGCCGCCGTGCTCGGTGACGGCGTGAACTATCACGTCGGCAAGCTGCTCGGACCGAAGGTCTTCAACAGCGATAGCTCGCGGCTGCTCAACAAGAAGCACCTGCTCAAGACGCAGATGTTCTACGAAAAGTACGGCCCCAAGACCATCATCATCGCGCGCTTCGTGCCCATCGTGCGCACCTTCGCGCCGTTCGTGGCCGGCATCGGTCAGATGCAGTACCGCCGCTTCGTGATGTTCAACATCATCGGCGCCGCGCTGTGGGTTGGCCTGCTCGTGCCGCTCGGCTACGTCTTCGCCGACACCGAGATCGTCAAAAAGCGCTTCGAGCTGGTGATCATGGCCATCATCTTCATCAGCATCCTGCCCATGATCATCGAGATCTGGCGCGAGCGCGGCAAAGCCAAAGCCGCCCAGCCCGCCCCCGAAGCCTGAACGCGCCTCGCCACCGAAGGCTGAACGCGCCTCGCCACCGAGCCTGAGCGCGCCTCGGACGTTCGCCGCAACCAAGGGGTTACCGCAACCCCGCGTTGACTACGCGCACGTATCCAATAACCGAAGCGTGCTGGTAGAACGCGGCGGGATTTGGTGTTTTGGGGATTCTTATTGGATACGTGCACGTATCCAACAACCGGACCTCAAACCCCATTTTCCCTGCTCCCGAGGGGTTCGCCGGTTCCTTGTTGGATACGTACACGTATCCAACAGCCGAATCGCCAACCCCATTTTCCCCGCTCCCAAAGGGGTCCGCCGGTTCCTTGTTGGATACGTACACGTATCCAATAGCCGAACCGCCACCCCATCTTCTCGCTCCCGAAGGGGTTCGCCGATTGCTTGTTGGATACGTACACGTAGTGAAAACGGTCGCGCGAAGACGGGCTGCCGGACACCGCGACGCACCCGACCGCCGCACCAAACACGCCGCGAGGCCGAGCGAAGTGCGCGCGAGCTGGGCCTCGGCGCCGAAGCCCCGCTCTCGAGGGGGAGGCCCGGTTCCTGTTTCGGCGCGGCCAGCTGGCCACGCCAGCGGTGGGGCTATTCGATCAGCTGCGTGCGGGCGCCGCGCGCGATGTCGAGGTGGAAGTGATCGCGGTGCGCGGCGTCGTGATTTGGCGTCAGGATGTGATGAAACGCTTCCGAGCGCGCCACGTCGCAGATCAGGTCGCGCAGCGCACCTGCCTCGCGCGTTAGCTCCGGCCTGGCGCGCGCTTCGGCGCCGCACACCGGCTCGCCGATCACGCCCTGAAAGTCGCGCTCGATGATCAGCTCGCTACCGTCCGCCAGCAGTAGCCGCGTCATGTCGATGGCCAGCCCATAGGAGTGCTGGCTCCGCTTCTTCTTGCCGGGCAAATGCGCGCGCGGGCGGTACATGTTGTCGACCCGCACCTCGACCACGTCATGGCGCTTGAGCACGTCCGCCAGCTCGGAGAGCGCGAGCGCCAGCCGGCAGTCCAAGATGCCGTAAGGGCTCTTCTTGCCGGGTGTGACGAAGCGCACGCCGTTGATGTCCCCGCTGACTCGCACCGGCGTCGCCACACCCGTCGCGGCGCCGCGCCAGCGCGTCACCCCCAGCTTGCGCCGCGTCGCCTCCGCCATGCACTGCTGCGGCGACAGGCTCGCCCAGCGCGACGCCTTGGACGATTTGGCCGCGACCGACGACGGCAATGGATCGAGGTAAGAAGAGAGCAGTGTGACGCCAGCCTGACTAGCTGGATCGGCCGCGCTTTGGCCAGGGCAGAGCAGCCCGCCGCCCGCGGCCACTAGCAGCAGGCAGAGCGACCTGGCCGAAGGGCGTGCAGCGCCGCGCATGGGCCATTGTTTTGCACGGGATACGGAGACTGCCAAATTCGGCGCGAATCTGGGCTACAATGCAGCGGGTAGCATGTACTTCCCTGCCGGCTTCGCCTTCGCCGCCCTGATTGCCCTGATTGCCTGGAACACGCGCGAAGAAGCGCGCCGCACCGAGGGCACGCCCAGCACACCGAAGAAGCCAAGCTGAAGCGGCAGTCTCGTGGTGTTTGGGGCTTCGCCCCAAACGCGCAGGCTGTCTCGCGACGCCTGCGCACCGCGCGTCAGGCTTGCGGGGCAGGCGGCTTGCCTGCGTCGTCCTTCTTCTCGGACAGCTGCGGCTGGGCCGCGTCCTTGTCCTTGTCCAGCTCGTCGTCGCTCAGACCTTTCTTGAACGAGCGAATGCCTTCACCGAGGCCCTTGCCGACGCCCGCCAAGCGACCTGGCCCGAAGACGAGCAGCACGACGACGATGACGATGAGCCAGTGGATTGGAGAGAGGGAACCCATGTTTTAGGCCTCCGAGCGGCGGGGACATTGCCGCAGTGCGGAGCGGATTGACAATAGCATTCTAGGCCCGAGAAGCGATGACCGCCGCCATTTGTTCCTCGGCGGGGCCAGGGCCCCGCCTTTCTGTCTCGTTTGTCGGTGGGGCGCCGTCCCACCTTATTGGCTCCTTTGTTGGTCTCCGCTCACAAATTGAGGCGGATTTCGCGCTCGGTTTCGGGGGCGTCGAGCAAAAGCTCGTACGAGCGCGCCATTTGGCCCAGGCGCACGCCGAGCGTCACGCGAATGGGCGGCGGCTCGCCGCCCAGCGCTTCGAGGCGGAGCCGCACGCGGTACTCCCCCGGCATCGGCTCGCGCTCGGTTAGGTAGACGTTCTCGAGATTTCTACCCTGACACTCGACGCCGCGGCCCGGGCAGTCGCGGTCCTTGGTCAGGCCACTCTTCGCCACGCGACCGACTTCGATAAGCTCGCCGTTGGGATCGACCACACGCAAGTCCACGTCGGCCTTGGGCGCGCTCCAGCCGGCGATGAATTGCACCAGCCCGACGGGTCCGCCGCAGCCTTCGTCGATCAGGCCGTTCTGATTGTCGTCGGCCGCGTTGGAGCAGGTCTCCGCTGCGGTCACGAGCGTGGCCGAGCCGAGTGGGGAATCGCCCGGAGCTGCTGGGGCCGGCGAGCTCGCCTGAGGAGCCGGCGCACCGCCACAGCTCGCGAGCGTCGCGAGCCATGTCAGCCACGCCGGCCCGAGCCTGATCACTTCGTATCCGCGTCGGGCATCTTCACGTCGAGCACGACCTTGGGATTCATCAGCTCGAAGTACGCAGCGCGCGCGGCCTCGCCGGCCGGGCCGCCCTCGTCGCGTAGCGCGAGCAGCACGCCCTGCTCCTTCATGAACTTGAGCGCGCGAATCGCGCCCGCGCGCTTGGCCTGATCGTCTGACTTGGCCATCTGCCATAGCCTGTGCCGCAGCACCACGCGGGTGAAGGAGTGCGGGCCGTTGTCGAAGCTCAGGTTGTCGAATTGCTTCATCAGCATCACGCGCGCCCATTCCTGCTGCGTCATGCGGATGCTGAGCTTGCTGATGGCCTCGGCGTTGTCGACGTACTTGAAGATCAAACCGGACTCGAGGTCCTCCGTCGACCAGTAGCCGAAGCTGCGGTACCAGAGGTCGCCGAGCTCGTCCAAAGCCGCTTTGGGCTTGTTGGCATACTGGGCGATGGCGCGCGTCGCGGTGTCGGTCGTGCCGCCCAAGATCAGCGCCAGCGCCGCATCGTTGACCAGCGCGTCGTTCTTCATCATCTCGAATAGCTGGCCTTCCACCGCCTGATCGAAGCCGCCCTTGGCGATGGCGCGCGCGACCTGGTGCCGCGTCTCGACCGCCGATTCGGGCGTCATCAGCGACATCAACGCGGCCGCCGTGCCCGGCACCGGGCGCTGGATCAGCGTCTCCAGGAAGCAGGCGCGCCGGATCTGATCCTGCTTTTCCAGGCCCGAGTACTCCTGGATCTTCTTGGCGACCTCGATGAAGTCTTCCGGCTCGGCCACCCAAGCCAGCGCCGCACACGCGCTCATGCGCGACTGCTCGTTGTTCTTCGGCTCGTTGACGTAGTCGAACAGCGGCTTGAACGATTTATGGTCGCGCCACTCGGACATGCCGTCGGCTGCGCCCACGCCGATCGCGCGCAGCGTCATGCCCAGGATGGCCACGCCGCCCACCATCAGCCCGTCCATCGTCACGTCGAGCTCTTTCGGGCGCGCCGTGAGCGCCCGCTCGAGCACGCTGTAGCTGCGCTGATCCTTGAGCCAGCCGACGTAACGCATCGCGCTCTGCGCGATCACCCACTCTTCCGGCATCGGCGGCTGCTGACCTTCCTTGGGCAGCGGCACGTTGGGATTGGCCCACTTACGCAGGGCTTCGATGTCCTTGGTCGACTCCATGGCCGCCAGCGCGCGCAGACCGTTGGCGTGCGGCGAAGGCTGCTCGTGAATCCAGAAGATCACCGCATCCTCGGCCTGCTCCGCGATCAGCGGGCGCTTGTCCGAGTGCAGCATGCTGAGGTCGGCGATCATGCGCGAGGCGACGACGCGCTCGTTGTCGTCACGCTTGAGCATCATCTCCCAGTCATACTGGTCGCTGTAGATCTTGAGCGGATCCATGCGCAGGCGCTTGGCCAGCGTCGGCACGGCGCGCACGTCGCCGATGGCTGCCAGCGCGATCGCAGCGCGCGTCTGGTAGTGGATGTGCGGCTTGCTCCCGATGAACTCGAACAGCGCGTTGCCGCCGCGCGGATCGTTCAGCGCGTCGATCATGTCGAAGATCTGCTTCTTCTGGTACCAGCTGAGCTTCTCGTCGTCCTGGCTCACCGCCGCCAGACCGAGCACCAGGCCCTCGGTTCCGATACCGTCACGCAGCGCCTCGAGGTACTTGTTGCGGCTCTCCTTGTCGGCCGTCTTCATGGCCTCGATCAAGGGATCGCGCGCGCGGCGCTCGCCGATCTTACCCAGTCCCGGCGCAGCCTGACGCGCGACCTCGGCGTCCTTGTCCTGCACCAGCTTGATCAGCGTGTCGGTCCACTTGGGCTCGGCGTTCGAAGACAGCACCGTGGCCACCAATTGGCGCACTGCCGCGCTCTCGTCGCTGGCCATGCTGGCCAGCTTGTCGAGGCTGATCAGCTGCACGATCTTGTCGGTATCGAAGGCCACACCGCCGCCCAGGCGCTGCACCTTCGACAGGTGACCCAGCCGGTAAAGCTGCATCACCTCGTCGAGCGCGCGCGTCTCACCCAGCACGACGAGCGCCCAGGCAATCTGCGGCTTGGCGCCAGGGCCCGCCTTCTTCAGCGCGGCCAGTAGCGCGTCGCGCGCCGGCTCGCCCATCGGCCTGCCGTATTCGGCCAGCGCGGTGGCGGCCATGGCTTGCATGGGCTCGCTCGGATAGGCGAGCGCGTCGACGGCGGACTTCACCCCCTCGGGATCCTTGGCCCAGGCCAGCTGCTTGAGCGCCTCCATGCGCACCTCGTCGCTGGCCTTGCTCTTCTCGCCCATCGACCACTCTCGCCAGAGCGCCGACTGCTCGGTCTTCGGCATGACGAAGATGCGCTTCTTTTCTTCCTCGCCCTGCTCCACCGAGAGCTTGGTCGCCTCCTGCTTGGCGCCGAGCGCGAGGAACAGGCCGAGACCGCCGACGGCGAGCACGCCGATCAGGATCGCGATGGGAGCCGTGCGCCCCCTCTTGAAATTACCGTCACCGGAATCGTACCCACCCCCTGCCGGGACCCCTCCGCCCATGGGCGGCGCGGCCGGCCCGCCATCATCTGGCGGCCACTTCGCAAAATCGACCCGAGGTGGAGGCTGGTTCGGGTTACGAGCCGGAATGATTTCGGGCAGATTCGGGTCGAGCATGGGTCCTCACGTTGAGAGCACTGGCGAGCGCTTACACGGCGGGCGGCGCGCCAGCGTGGGGGGCGACCTTAGCCCAAGCGCGAAAATCCTGGGAGAGCCGCGCGCTTGGCCCTCGAAGGAATGTTCGAATCAAGCCGGAAAATTGCCTCGCAGCGGGAGCGCGGGCGCTTGACCGAGCTGGCCGCACCGGCTTCCGGCCTGAAGCAGACGCTGGCCGTAGCCGCCATCGTCACGGCGACGGCCACCGCGCTCTCCTATTTGCTGCCCGACAGCTGGGCCGCGACCGGGGTCGGCTTCGCGTTCTTGCTGGCGACCTACTGGCTGGTCGTGCGCGGCGACGACGGCGCCCGCGTCCGCGAGCACGGGCTGTCGCTCGGCGGCCTGCTGGAGCTCGACCCCCTCGACCCCAAGCGTCTCGGTCGCGCGGCGCTCGGCGCGCTGCTGCCGGCTTTGCTGTGCGCGCTCGTGATCTATCCCTGCTTCTGGTTCGGCTTTCGCATGTGGTGGAAGGTCGATGAATTTCACCCGCTGCCGCTGCTGCCGACGCTGAGTCGAGGGCTGGAGGAGATCTTGGTCATCGCGCTGCCGGAGGAAGCGTTCTATCGGGGCTACTTGCAGACCTCGCTCGAGCGCAATCTCGGGCGGCAGGTGAGCATCTGGGGTGTGCGCTTCGGGCCGGGACTACTGCTCACCAGCGCCATCTTCGCGGCCGGCCATCTACTGACCGAGCTCAGCCCGGGGCGGCTAGCGGTGTTCTTTCCGTCGCTGGTGTTCGGCTTGCTGCGCGCACGCACCGGCGGCATCGGCGCCAGCCTGCTGTTTCACGCCATGTGCAACGTCTTCTCCTGGTACCTGCTGCACGGCTACGGGCTTGTGCGCTAGCGTTCGAGCATCTTGATCGCCGATGCCCTGCTGAACGACGTCGTGGATCGCGCGCTCGCCGAAGATCTCGCGGGCGGCGACCTCACGAGCGCCGCCTGCGTGCCAGCCGACGAGCGCGCCATCGCGCGGGCAGTGGCGCACGCGCCGCTGGTGGTATGCGGCGGCAGCGTCTTCGCGCGTGCGTTCTACCGAGTCGATCCGGGGCTGCGCGTGGAAGAGCGGCTCGAGGAGGGTCAGCGGGCACAGCCCGGCGACGTGCTGTGGATCGTGGAGGGCGCGGCGCGCTCGATCCTGATGGCGGAGCGCACCGGCTTGAACTTCGCGCAGCGCCTCTCGGGCATCGCGACGCTCACGCGGCGCTTCGTCGACGCGGTGCCGGCGGGCTCCAAGCTGCGCATCGCCGACACGCGCAAGACCACACCGGGCCTGCGCTTCCTGGAACGCTACGCCGTGCGCACGGGCGGTGGTCACAACCACCGCGACTCGCTCGGCTCGGCGGTGCTGATCAAGGACAACCACATCGTTGCCGCCGGCGGCATCAGCCAGGCGCTCGGCCGCGCGCGAGCCCATGCTCCGCACACCAGCCGTCTGGAGATCGAGGTGGAGTCGCTCGAGCAGCTGGACGAGGCGCTCGCGGCCGGCGCGGATATCGTGATGCTCGACAACTTCGCCGGGGACACGCTCGAGCGCGCCGTGCAAAAGGCCAAGGGGCGCGCCTTAGTCGAGGTCTCGGGTGGGCTCACGCTCGAGCGCGTTGCCGAGCTGGCCGCGCTGGGCGTCGATGTCGCCAGCGTCGGAGCGCTGACCCACTCGGCCCCCGCCGCCGACATCGGCCTGGACATCGAGCGCATCGCATGAGCAGCGCGGCTGGCTTCGAAGTCACGCGCTTCGATAGCGAGCGCATTCGGCAGGGGGTCACGCTCGGCGAGACCACGCAGTGGCTGGCCTCCACCAAATCGACCAACGACGACGCGCTCGCTGCGGCCAAAGCCGGGGCCCCGCACGGCGCCCTGTTTGGGGCCGAAGCTCAAACGGCCGGCCGCGGGCGCCGCGGCAACCTGTGGGTGTCGGCGCCGGCCGAGGGCCTGTGGTTTTCGATCTTGCTCCGGCCCCGCTTCGGCCCGGAGCTTTTGCCCTTCGTGCCGCTGTGCGCGGGCCTGGCGGTGCGGGCCGCCTGCGCGCGGCTGACCTCCGAGCCGCTGGCCGTGAAGTGGCCGAACGATCTGCTGGCGGGCAGGCGCAAGCTGGCCGGCATTCTGGTCGAGAGCCACCTGCAAGGCGCGGCGGTCGCCAGCGTCGTCATCGGCATGGGCGTCAACGTGGCGCAGCGCAACTTTCCGGAGCCGGTGGCCACGCTCGCCACCTCGCTCGCGCTGCTCGGCGCAAAGCCCCTGAGGCGCGAGCGCTTGCTCGCCAGCATCCTCGCTGAGCTACAGGAGCAGCTCGCCAAGCTCGCAGCCGGCAGCGCCGAAGCCATCACGCTCGAGCTAGCGGCTCACGATGCCCTGATTGGTCGCCGCATCCGCGTCGACGATGAGCAGGGCGTGGCGCGCGGCATCGACGCCGCCGGTTGCTTGCGACTCGAGCTGGAAGCCGGGAAAATCCGGCCCTGCTCGAGCGGCCACGTCGAGCTACTCGACTAGAGCGGGCAAACGGCCGTGCAGCTGTTTTGCAAGCAGGCACTCACGGGACACTTGCCCGTGCTCGGGCACGGCTGCCTGCACTCCTCGAACACCGGACACTCTTCGCTCGTCTTGCAGATCGGGTTGGGATCCACCGCCGGACAGGCGAATGTGCATTGGCCCTTGATGCAGTCGAAGCCAGCGCAGCCCCCATCACACTGCACGCAGATATCCGGAGGCGTTCCGCAATCCTTGGCGGTGCTGCACATCTCGCCGCTGCCGCACGTCGGCACGCCGCCCTGACACGTGCCCCTGCCATCGCAAAAGTAGGCAATGGGATC
This sequence comes from Polyangiaceae bacterium, assembly GCA_036522995.1. GTDB lineage: Bacteria > Myxococcota_A > Polyangia > Polyangiales > Polyangiaceae > PMG-095. The sequence goes on along the minus strand of DATDEV010000822.1, from coordinate 58 downwards.
GCACGCATCGCCCACGCACGGACACATGGAACCACAGGGCAAGCCCTCGCAATAGTTG
>DATDEV010000821.1:0-8497 GCA_036522995.1 Polyangiaceae bacterium | reverse complement strand
ACAGTCCGCCACCGTGGTCGCCAAGGGCTTCTCGCACAGCACGTGCAGCCCGAGCGCTGCCGCGCGCAGCGTGTAGTCCATGTGTAGCGAGTTGGGCGTGGCAACGTAAACGGCATTTGCCCGCGACTCCTTCAGCACCTGCTCGAGCTCGCCGTAGTCCCCGGCCTGCTCGATGTCGTACTGCTTGCACAGCTCGGCTCGCTTTTCCGAATCGCTCGAGATCAGCGCGACCAACTGCGAATTTTTCTTGGCGTGAGCGAACGCGGGCAACACGGCCACCTGAGCAATGTTGCCCGCGCCAATCACGGCGTAGCGAATTTTCTCTTGGCTCGACATGCCGGGGCGCGTGCAGGACCTGGGCCAACTCGCGCAAAGCGCTCAGCGTCAGCTGCGGCGCGGCGCGAGCGGATGCTCCTCGCCGTTGAGCACGGCGTCAATGGCCGTATCCCGACCGGTCTCCGCAGCATGGACCAGCGCCGAGTGATCTTGAATCACCTCGGGGGCCAGATAGCTCTTGAGCCAGATGCGCTCGATGATCGGGTAGGCGGCGACCAGCGGCAACACCACCACCGCTCCCAGGATGCCCTGCAGCGAGCCCCCCACGATCACCGCGAGCAGCACCCCCAAGGTCGAGAGGCGCAGATTCTTGCCGTACAGACGGGGCACGATCACGTAGGCCTCCAGCAAGTGGTAAGCGAAGTACAAGCAGCCCACCGTCAACGCGGTACCGGGCGAAACGGTCAGGGCCATCAGCATTGCCGGCCCGGTCGCGATCACGATACCGACCACCGGAATGATGTCACAAACGCCTGCCATCACCGCCAGCGGCAGCGACGCCGGCACACCGAGCAACCGGAGCACGATAGCGGAGAAGAGGGCGAACAGCAGGGAGACGACGAGCTGCCCGCGCACGTAACCGAACACCACCTCGGACACCTCCGGCACGGTGCGCGCCATCTTTTCGCGGTGGCGGCGAGGCACGTAGGCCAAGAGCCAGGCGTACAAGCGCCGGCCGTCCAGCAGCAGATACAGGGCGATCACCAACACGACGATGGTCGTGGCCACGCCCGAAAGCGCCAGCTGTCCCCAGACCAGCGGCTTGTTCAGCTGATGAACTACCTCCGGCGAGGAGGGCATTTGCAGCAGCTGCGTCATGACACTGCGGACGAATGGATTGCTCGGCATGTGCTGCTGCGCGCTCCGGCGAAAGGCCGGAAAGTTGGCGGCCACCTCGCCGGCTTGATGCACCAGCGGCGGCAGCACGAAGGCCACGAACAACGCCGCGCAGCCCAGTAGGCCCACGGCGATCAGGCTCACGGATGCGCCGCGACCTAGGCCCAGGGCGCACAGACGATTGACGACGGGCCCCAGAGCCACGGCCAGCAAGAGCGATAGGCTCAGGTAGACCAGCTCCGGCCAGAGCTTGACCGCGACTGTGGTCAGAAACGCCCACAGCAAGAGCTTCAAGATGGTCCGGGTCGGGATGTGAAGCTGGAAGATCGTCGTCCTCACGTCTAGACGAGGAGCACGAATCGGGCCGCTCTGACCGGCGGCGATGACGCCCAGCCCGCGGCGGCAGCCGCAGATTTGTCATGTCCAAAACGCCACGTTGGCGCCTTTTGGCTGGCAGAAAGTTCGGTTTGTTGCTGCGGACGATCGGGCGCTACCCTCCGGGGAGATGTCCAGCGCTGCTCGCGCTTTCCTGGCTCGACACCGCTGGAGCCTGCCGCTGTCGCTCCTGGCCGCCGCATTCTTCGCGCGGCTCGCCAGCGAGCTGCAAGAGGGAGAGCTCGGCCCTTTCGACAGCCAGGCGTCGGGGCTGGTCGCGCGGCTGCGCGGACAGCTCGACGGGCCCATGCTCGGACTCACTTGGCTCGGCAACGGCACCTCGCTGCTCGTGATCACACTGATCAGCCTGGCGCTGCTCACGCTCAAACAGCGCAAGCGCGAAGCCCTGTTCCTGCTCACCGCCAGCAGCGGTACCCTGGTGCTCAGCGCCCTGCTCAAGCTCGCCTTCCAACGCCCCCGACCCGGAGCGGACTTGCTCTATCTGCTCACGTCGCCCGCATCGTTCTCCTTTCCGAGCGGACACGCCTTCGGTTCGACGGGCGTGCTGCTCAGCCTGCTCATCGTCGCCCGTGCGCTGGGCCTGCGCGGCTGGTACCTGATCGCCACAACTGCCGTGGCCATCGCCGTGATCGTCGGCATCGCGACCTCGCGCGTGTACTTCGGCGTCCATTTTCCGTCTGACGTGGTAGGTGGCATGCTCGCGGGCAGCGCGTGGGTGAGCGGCATTACCGGCTGGTTCTACCCGCGTTTGCTGCCCGGAGAGGCCGCCCAGGACCCGCCGCGCGTCAGCTGAGCGTGGTACGCTCTTTGACCTTCCCGGAGCTCGCTTGCCGGACTCAGCTGCGCCAGTCAACCCTTGGTGGAACGATCTGCACGAGCTGGTCGATCAGGTCGAGGACTACGCGATGTTCGTGCTCGACCTGCGCGGCTACGTGTCCAGCTGGAACCGCGGCGCACAGAAGATCAAGCTCTACACGCCGGAGGAAATCATCGGCAAGCACTTCTCGGTCTTTTACCCCGCCGAAGACCTGGCGCGGGGCAAGCCGCAACGTGAGCTCGAAGAAGCCCTGGCCACAGGTCACGCCGAGGACGAGGGCTGGCGCATTCGACGCGACGGCTCGCGCTTCTGGGCGACCGTCAGCATCACCTTGCTGCGTGACGATCGGGGTAGACCCAAGGGCTTCGCCAAAGTCACGCGGGACCTGACCGAGCGCCGCAACACGCAAGAAGAGCTACGGCTCTCCGAGGAACGCTTTCGCCTGCTGGTCGAGGGCGTCGTCGACTACGCGATCTACTTGCTCGACCCGCGCGGCATGGTGGCGACTTGGAACACCGGCGCCGAAAAGATCAAGGGCTACTCCGCCAAGGAGATCGTCGGGCGCGACTTTTCGGTGTTCTTCACCCCCGAAGATCGCGCGGCGGGGCGACCGCAGAATGAGCTAGGCGTGGCTGCCGAGCAGGGCCGCTTCGAGGAGGAGGGCTGGCGTATGCGCGCAGACGGCTCGCGCTTCTGGGCCAACGTGGTTTTGACTCCGCTGCGCGACGCCAGCGGCGAGCTGGTCGGATTCTCGAAGATCACCCGGGATTTGACGGCGCGGCGGGCCGCAGAAAAGACGGCCGGTGAGCTCGAGCAGCAGCGAACGGCGCGCCTGATCGCGGAAGCCGCAGAGGCGCGAGCCAGGCTAGAGCGAGAGCGCTTCCGCTCGCTCAGCAGCGAGCTCAACGTCATTCTGGAGGGTGTGGCCGACGGCATCACGGTCCAGGATCGCAGCGGCAAGCTGATGTTCGCGAACAGCGCAGCGGCCAGACACTGCGGTTTTTCCACGCGCGACGAGCTGCTCGGTGCCGAGCCCGCCCAGGTCGCGCGCCGCTTCGAAATGCTCGACGAGCACGGCAACGCCTTCGCTCCCCACGAGCTGCCGGGCCGGCGTGTGCTGGCCGGGGCCCAGCAGGCCACCGCGCTATTGCATAGCCGTGATCGGCATTCCGGCCGCGAATGGTGGTCGGAGGTGCGCGCCAACGCCGTGCTCGGCTCCGACGGACTGCCCGAGATGGCGATCAGCATCTGGCACGACGTGACTGGCCAGCGGCGGCGTCAAGAGCACGAGCGACTGCTGAAGGTCGCGACCGAAACGCTATCGGCGTCGCTCGAGGCAGCCGGCACCTTGCGCGAGCTGGCGGCCGTGCTGGCACCCGGGCTCTGCGACTGGTGCGCGATTCACGTGCTCGACAAAGGCGTGCTGCGCTGCGCGGCGGTCACCCACGCCGATCCGCGCAAGGCGTCGCTGCTAGCCGAGTACCAAGCCCAATTCCCGCCCGAAGCCGACGACACGCAGGGCGTCTGGCAGGTGATGCGCACGGGGGTTCCCCTATTGCACGCGCACGTCTCGGAAGAGGAGCTGCGCGAACGCGCGCGCGACGACGACGAGCGGCTCCGCTCGCTGAAGAGCATCGGCATGCGCTCCGTGATGCACGCACCCATACGGCGGCGGCATCGCGTGGTGGGCGTGCTCTCGCTGAGTGCCGCTGATTCGGGCCGACGCTACGACGAGCGCGACATGACCTTGGCGCTCGAGCTGGGCACGCGCATCGGCGCCTTTCTGGAGAACGCTTCACTCTACGAGCGAGCACAGGCGGCAGCCGCGTCCGCCGCAGCCGCCGCGCATGAAGCCGAGACCGCGGGCCGACTCAAGGACGAATTCTTGGCCACGGTCTCGCACGAGCTGCGCACGCCGCTCAACGCCATTCTGGGTTGGTCCTCCTTGCTCAAAGCTCGCGAGGACTCGAGCTCGATCGAGAAGGGCGTGGATGTCATCCATCGGAACGCCAAGGCGCAGAGCAAGATCATCGAAGACATTCTGGATGTTTCGCGCATCATCACCGGCAAGCTGCGGCTGGAGCTGGCGCCGGTCGACCTGGCCACCGTGATCACCGACGCCATCGAGGTGGTTCGGCCTTCGGCAGCCGCCAAGAACATCAGCGTCGAATTTCGGCACCCCGAGGAGACGGGTCTGCTGATCGGCGACGCCGAGCGCTTGCAGCAAGTGCTGTGGAACCTGCTCTCGAATGCCGTCAAATTCAACGAGGCAGGCGGCCGCATCTGGATCGTTCTGGGGCGCAAGGACTCCTCGATCACGCTCACGGTCAGCGATAACGGCAAGGGCATCGAGCTGGATTTCTTGCCCTACGTCTTCGAGCGTTTCAAGCAAGCAGACGGCTCGACCACGCGCCGCTTCGGCGGGCTGGGGCTGGGCCTGGCCATCGTGCGTCACATCGTCGAGCTCCACGGCGGAAGGGTTGCGGTCAAGAGCGCCGGCCCGGGTCAGGGCTCGTCGTTCGAGCTCAACCTGCCGGTCCGCGCAACCCTGCCCACGGCCGACGCGCCGCCGGAGCGACCTTCGCGCGCGCCCAGCTCGAGCGGGCTGCCGGCACAGCGCGATCTGGGCGGCGTGCGCGTGCTGGTGATCGACGACGAACGAGACGCGCGTGAGCTGCTCGAGCTGGTGCTGACGCGCGCGGGCGCACGAGTCGAGACCGCCGGCTCTGCCGCAGCTGGCTTCGCGGCTCTCGAGACGTTTCGGCCGGACATCATCGTGAGCGACGTGGGCATGCCCGACGAGGACGGCTACACGCTGCTGCAGCGCGTTCGCTCCAGCCAAGCGCCCTATGCCAAGACCCCTGCCATCGCGCTCACCGCCTACACGCGCCGTGAGGACAGGGCGCGGGCGCTGGCCATGGGCTTCAACTCGCACCTGGGTAAACCGGTCAATCCCGTCGATTTGATGGTGGAGATCGTCGTTCTGACTCGTTCTGACCCGCCGTAGCGAGTAACCTCTTTCAGGGTGGGTCGGATTTGTACCTCTATCCGGTCTTGCCCCGAGCCATCCTTGGAAGCTGGGCCGGAGTCCACGAGCAACCGCCCAGTAGCAATGCCGCACGCTGCTCGGCAACGCTTGCAACCCGCCCCTGGCACGCCTGTTGCTGTATCACCAGTAAATGACTTCGTTGAGCACCCCCAGCAGCAAGCCATCTGAAGCGCGCGCAAAGTGCGTGTACGGGGTCGGCTCAGCACTGCTGCTCGCACTGAGCTTGGCGACGACGCCGGCTCGCGCCGAGCCGACGCGATGGCTCGGACTGGCGCTCGATGTGCCGTGGCTCTCGCAATCCTCGCGGATGATTTCGAGCCCGCTGCTCGTGCTTGCGCCGCAGCCGGCCAGAGCGTGGTGGCCCGATCAAAAAGCAAGCACTTCGAGCTTGCCGTCGTCGGGTTATGAGCTCGTCTCACCGACCGATGCCCAGCTGGCGGCGCTGATGGCCCGGCGACCGGCGCTGGAATACACCCCCAGGGATTCGTCTCTGACCTTGTCACTCGAGCCTGGCTCGCACTGCACTGGCGCCTGCTTGAAGCTGGTGGGGTCGTTCTGAAGCGCGCGCTGGCGGTGAGCCTGGCGGCTTGGATGTCGTGCAGCCTGTTGTCCGCCGGTCACGCGCATGCCGACGACACCTCCCAACTTGCACCCCGCGGCACTACGCCACCGAACCGCGCATCGAGGCCACTCTGGCGAGCGGAGTGGCCGACCTTCCGCTTGTGGGAGGGTGTCGCCACGGTCGCAGCGGGCGCCGGCACCTTGACGTTGATGCTGATCGAACCGCCGACCGACGCGCTCTGGACGGGCGGCATTCTGTTCGACGACGCGATCCGTCGCGCGGTGCGCCTGGACAACGAACAATCGCATGCGAAGGTCGCCTCCATCGGTGACATTCCCTATTTTGCCGCGCCGCTATTGCCGCTGATCGTGGACCCGCTCTTGGCTTGGGCGGTGCACGGTGACGGCAAGGCGGCGCTGAACATGGAGCTGATGGGGCTCGAAGCGTTCAGCTATGCCGGCTTCATGTCGTTCGTTTCGACGCGCACTTCGAGGCGCGAGCGGCCGGATTCACGGCAATGCCGCGAGGATCATCCGGAAAGCGGCTGCCCACCTACCGACACCGAAGCGTTCTGGAGCGGCCACACGTCCATCGTGGCAGCATCAGCTGGCCTGGTGTGCGCCAACCACGTGTACATGCCGCTGTGGGGCCATCCGATCGCCGATGCGGGCGCCTGCGTGCTGGCCACGAGCGGCGCCATCTTGACGGGGGTGACGCGACTGATGGCCGATCGGCACTACACGACCGACGTGCTGGTCGGCTTCGGCATGGGGTTCGGCTTTGGTTACGCCGTCCCCGCCCTGCTCCACTACTCGCACCGCAAAGTCGAGGTCGCGCTCGGAGTGCGCCCTGGAGAGTGCACCGGCGGCTGCTTGACGCTCAACGGGAAGTTCTAGCCGCCTGCTACAGGCCGCCCAAGCGGTTGAAGTCCAGGAGGCCCCGCGCTTCACCTCCCAACCGATCCCGGTCGGCCTGCAGCTGATCGGCGTGAGCCCAGAAGCGAGGGCTCGAGCGCAGTACCCCGTAGCGCTGGCGCAGCGCACGGTAGTCGTCGGGCGAGCGCAGCTTGGCCACGGCCGCGACGAACCCGGGCAGGTCGTTGCGACCGATCGCGAACAAGGCGTTCGGGTAGGCGCCCAAGAAGCCGGGCGCCACGGTCAGCTCGTCCTCTTCGCGCTTGCGAATGTCGTCGTCGTCGAACAGCGTGGCCACGTTGGCGTGAGCGCTGTCGCGCAGGATGCTGTAGTGCCAGCGCTTGCCGTCGGCGCCCGTGACCATCAAGAACGACGTCTCCGGCAGCTCGGCCACGTGGCTCCCCCACTGATCGTCGAGCGACTGCAGCAGCGCGCGATCCTCCACCGCGGCGCGCGACAGCTCGAAGTCGTGAGCGCGCACCGGCTCGAGCCGCTGCTGGATCAGCTGCAGCAGCTCCCGCTCCGGCGTGCGCGTTCGGTACTGGATGCCCGGCGGCACGTCCGCGCCTTGTAGGGCCATCGCGACCGCGCGCTTTTCGCTCCCGGTCACCCCGCGGTACCAATAGTCGCCGAGCTCCACACGCCGGCCCGGCGGCAAAAATGACAGGAACAGCGACTCCGCCTCCAAGCGCAAGAAGTCCATATACAGGCGCGTCGCGAGCTGGTGCCCCGCGCTACCGAAAACGTCGAAGCCAGCCACCAGCAGGTAGTGGATGCGCTCCAGGATCGGATAGCCGAGCACCCAGGTCGAGCGTGGCCGGCCGCCCACCAGCCCCTTGACCACCGTGGCGCTGTCGAAATGCCGGAACACCGTGAGCGCGGCGTTCTGGTTGTTGCCGTCGCCGTCCCAGATCAGCTCCGGGGTCACCTGCTGCCCGTCCTTGGTCGCGCGACGAAAGAATGCCCAGCGCTGCTTCATGTAGTCGCTGTGACGGCTCGAATAGCCGAGCCAGTCCGTCAGCGAAGCGTCGCTGCCATGCTCGGCCGGCAGCGCCAGGTCGTCGCTCACCTGCGACAGAGCCTGGCCTTCTTCTTGAATCCAAGGCGTGTCCGGCCTGAGAAACGTGACCCAGAAGCGATCGCGGATCACGTTGAGCGCCGCCTGACCACGGCACACCGGCCCCTTGATGAAGCCCATCATGAAAAACTGCGCCTCCTCGAGCAGGAAGCGATAGCGCACCTGCTGCGGAATCGCGGCGAACACCTTGAACGGATTCGAAGCGTCCTCGGAGTCGTAGCCGGGCAGCTCGGTCACCTCGTAGCTCGGATCCCAGAACCAGCCGCGAAAGCGCGACAGGCGCTCGGGGCCGAGCGCGTACGGCATGTGCGTCTTGTCGAGCGGGCGCTCGTCACGCAGCACGAAGCGGTAATAGGGCCGCGTGGTTTTGGGATCCCCGAACGGACGGCGCGTCGCGATCTCGCTCACCGGGCTGCCGGGAGGCGTGTGCGAGCGAACCAGCCGAAAGAACGCTTCGTCAGCGCCTTCGAAATGAATGCTGGCCAGAAACAGGTGCTCGAACAGGTAG